>JAFAUY010000110.1 GCA_019243005.1 Verrucomicrobiota bacterium
CTGGAAACTGAACGCAAACTGGTAGGCGGTTACCGCGACCTCGAGCGTGCCGGCAGGCGGCTCCGCGTGAATGACGTCCCACCAAAGGTGGTTTCCGTAGCCCCAGAGCGAGATAAAGATGGCGGTCGGGATCACCGTCCAGATGAACTCGAGCCGGTTATTGCCGTGGCTGTAGGTCGCCTTTGCCCCCTTGCGCGCGCGGTACCTGATCAGAAAGTAGACGTAGACGACCTGCGTTACGATAAAAACCCCGGCCGTAAGATAGAAAATGGCGTAGAGCAGCTGGTCGATCTTTTCCCCGGACCGGCTGGCTACTTCCGGCAGCCACCAAAGGTTGGTGGTCCGCGGAGCGGCCGAAGCCGTGCCTGCCAAGGTGAAAACCAAGGCCGCCGGCAGCAATAGCAGCAACAGGCTGCGGTTAAACCTGAAAAAAAGCGGGTAACGCTTGGTCATAAAAGCCCACGGTAAAGCTACGCTGAAAACACCAATAATTAAAGTTACCATCTCTGTCACTTCGTCTGGGGGGCAGGCGCATTACCGGCCGGGGCTGGGGCCTGGCCGGCGGCCGGCGGGGCGGCGGCATTCTTGGCCACGTCCTGAGCCGGCATTTTCAGTAATTCCGCCATCGTCCATTGCTCCTTGCGGTCCTTAAGCTGCTCGCGCATTTGCTTCACGGCCTCGGCCGGAATCGGCGGCGCATTGTTGCCCCAGTCTGAGCGGATGTAGGTCAGAATCGCGGCGAACTGCTGGTCTGTGTACTGGGCTTCCCATGCCTGCATGGCATTATTATAAGCCTGGCCTTTGACCTGTACGGGCCCCTGCAAACCTTTCAGTACGATCCCGATGAGCCGGTTGGTCGCGTCGCTGTTCACCCATTCCGAACCCGCCAACGGCGGGAACTGGCCTGCCACCCCCTGCCCGTTGGCCTGGTGGCAGGTGATGCAGTTGGCCGAAAACAGCTTCCGCCCGACCTCCTTCGGATCCGGAGGGACGGCCGGACCGCTCGCGGCTGCCCCGTACTTCGGCTTGAAGTCAAACACGCTACTGTCAAAGCCGCCGCTGTAAGTGAACAGGTACGCGCCCGTCCAGAACACCGCGACCATAAAGACTCCCAGAAACCAGGATGGAACCGGCCCGTTACCCGCCTCCGACGGAAACATGCCGGGTGACGGTTCGAGGGGGTGCCCAGGCTCCGGACCGTAAGGGCGATTCGGTTCAGAAGATTCGAGGCTCATTCCTTGGGCTCCGGGGCTTCCGGCAGGGGATAGGTTCGGTTGAGCGCACGAAGGTAGCCGACCAACTCTCTGGCGTCGTTGTTCGGAACGACTTCCCAGCCAGGCGGCGGTGCATCTTCGCCGGCCAGTTGCAAGGCATCGGCGGAAGGCTGGCCGGCAATTTTCCGCTTGATGAATAACCAAGGGTAAGCCGGCATCCCGGATTCCGCGTTCAGACTGGTCGGCCTGTACAACAGTTTGTAGTACCAGGCGGCATCCTTCTGGCGAGCGCCCACGTTCGTCAGGTCCGGCCCAAGCCGGCTGCTGCCGAGAAAAACGTCCCCGTCGTTCATGTAATCGCGTGCCACCGTCCGGCGGTTACCCCATTTGCGGTCGATGTCGGCCCCTTCGTTCTTGTCGCGAACGTATTGGGAATGGCACTCGACGCAGCCGTTGGCGGCGTAAACCCGGAAACCCTGGACCGCGGTGCCGGGCAGGCCGGGCGGGGTGACTTCGTTGGTGGTCGAATCGCGGTCGGGCCGCAACTCCGCGAAGGCCATGTAGGGGTAATAAACCATCCCGAGCCAACCGAGAAGAAACAGGCCCAAGACTCCGAGCAGATAAGGCGTGAACCGTTTCAAGCGACCGAGACCTCCGCTGGGGTTTCAACTGGGGCAACCGGCTCCGCCGTCGTGCGCGTCCGTTCCGAATACCGGAAGCACATGCTGAGGAGCACCGAAAGCCCGAAGAGCAGGTATGAAAAGAAGAGCATCCCCACCGCGACGAACCGGACCAGCAGGAAGGGGCGGATGATATCGACCACGGCGCTGAACTCGATCTTGGCGTCGGCCAGGCCGTAACCCTGGACCAGGCCGCCGACGACCTGATCGAGCGCCAGCAGCCCCACCCCGACCGAGGCCAGCCAGAACTGAAGCCTCATCATACCCGGCGCCAGCCAGCCCCGGTCAAGCAACCGCGGGAGTACGTAATAAACCGACCCGATGAGGGTGAAGCTTACAAACCCGGCCAGCAGCAACGTCCAGCGCGCCTCCATGCCCAGGGTAAAATGGAAGATGAAGTCGACGGTTCGGAACGAAACGAACGCCGACCAGAAGGTGGCGGCGACAAACAGGAAAAAACCTGTCACGGCGAAACGCAGCGGCAGGTTTGGGCCGGCCAGGCCGTACCGGCCATTGAGCGTGCGATGGAAATTCGCGAAAAGCGCGAGTACCGGCAGGATCAGCAGGACGTTGGCAACGATCGTCACGGTTTGCATCCAGGCGGGGAACGGGCCGCCGAGGAACGAGAAAAGGCCCGCCCAGACCGCGATTGCGCCGTAACCCCAAAAACCGATTCTCGCCAGAGCCAGGCTGTAGACCGGCCGCTGAACGCCTTCGGGAATCAGGATGTACGCGGCCCCAAGCGCGAGCGGCACCAGCCAGAGCTGGTAGAGGCCGTTCACGTACCACGACTGGATGGCGGGCTGGGTTGGCCCGCCCGTGTGCCAGGAATTGACGATGACCTGGCCGGTGGTGAACACCCAGATGAAACAAAGCAGCGCCGCCATCAGGTACCAGAGCGGGACGGACCGCAGCTCGTTGCGGTACGCCCAGAACTCGACCAGCAGCCAGGTGATGATAAGAACCGCGGCCAGAAAAAGCCCGAACGAAATGGATGGATTGATTTCCAGCAATTCCCGGCCGGTGCTGCCACCGCCAAGGACGTGCCACAGCCCAAGCACCAACGACAGGTTCCAGATGATCCCGGCGGTAAGGATCATCACGCCGGCTCGCCAGGACAGGCGGCTGAGCCGGCTTACAAAATAAAGCGCGACGCCCAGCCCGGTCAGCGACGCCCAACCAAACACAAACGTGTTGGTAAACGCCGGCCACACCCGCCCGTAAGTAAGCCACGGCACACCGGCAAAGGCATACCGGGCATTCGGAGCGAACGCCTGGGCCGTGTTCAACCACCAGAACAAAGACGCAATGATGAGCCACGCCGTCCCCGTGAGGAGGTAAAAGGCAATGGCGGCCTGACTCAGGCGGAGGGTGCGGCCCGCCCTCAAGGGGGCGGCAGTATCATTAATCATAACGGATGCAGCCTCCTAAAGTTGTTCGGGTTGAAGCCCGGACGCAAACGCGCAGGGAGAGATGGAGAAACATGCCTATTCACCAGGGTTAGAAGCAGGGGTTGCGGCGGGTGAACCGTTGGAAGCCGGCGGGGCCGGGTTCAATGCCGGGGCCGGGGCCGATTGCGGGTTAACGATGGGAGCCGGAGGCGCGGCAGCTCCCGGAGCCGGGTTTGCGGGCGGCACGCCGGAAGCCGGGGACGGCGACGCAGACGGGTTGGCAACCGGGGCCGGGGAACTGTTCGGGGCCGGCGGGGGTACCGGCGGGTTGATCAGCTCGGCCGGATGCGGTTTGTTCGCTTCCAGGTCAGCGATGATCATCTGTTTGGCGCGCTCGATCGGGATCCCGACGATCCCCTTCTGGCGGTCGATCCAATGGTAATGGTTCAGCACCTTGTCGTTGTCGGCGTAAAGGTCTGCAAGGTTCTTCAGGCGGGTCTGGCGCCGTTCTTCGTCGAAGGTCGGGATTGCGCGGCGTTGCCAGGCGCTCAACGAGACCAGGCCCAGAAACAGGAGTACGATCACCAATCCCAAGATCACCGATGACAACGAACCCTTGCCGTTCCGATAACTTTTCGCCATAGGTCAGATCAGTTGCTCAGGTTTACCGACTCCAGCAGCCGCGGGTCGCGCGCAGGGAACAGCGGCACGTCGCCGATGGTGCGCAGGAAGAGAAACGCCAGCGGGCACCCGATCGCGAAAAGGCAAAGCAGATCGAGGATGTTGATCTGGAAGCCGGTTGGGTGGATGAACGGGAGGACCGTGATGTAAGTATCCAGGACGTGCATCGCCAGTACCCAGAAACAGATAAAGCTCAGGAACTTCGGGTTGCGCTTGGTGAATTGGAACAGCAGGTAGAGAAACGGGATAAAAAAGCGGCCCACCACCATAAAGGTGCTCAGGACGTTCCAGGACTCCACGTTGCGTCGAAGAAACCATTGCGTTTCCTCCGGGATGTTGCCGTACCAGATGAGCATGTACTGGCTGAAACCGATGTAGCCCCAGAAAATTGAGAACGTCAGCAGCAGCTTACCCATGATGTGGTAGTGCTCCTCGTTGACGGCCCAGAGGTAACCGGCATTCTTGAGGCCGACCACGACCAGAATGATGAGGGCCATCCCGGCCCCGGCTGCACCTGAAAAGATGTAGACGCCCCACATCGTCGACGCCCAGTGGTAGTCAAGCGACGCTATCCAATCAAATGACATCGCCGTGAGGCTCGCGGCAAACACGAGCAGACACACGAAAGAGACGCCCCGCATCTGGATTGACCAGCGCGGGTCGCCGTCAGCGTCCTGCCGGAGCGACGTCCGGCGGAAATAAAAGGCCGCCAGACCGAAGTAGAGAAAGTAAAAGATCGTTCGCAGCCAGAAGAACGGGATCACCACGTGGCCGAGCCGAAACTCGAAATACGGCAGCTTGGCCTCGAGCGCCGGGTCAACGTGGACCTGGTTTTTAACGGTGATCCAGGCCCAGATGTCTTTGCGAAACAGGAAGAGCGGCACAAAGAAGAGCACCATCCACGGCAGGAGCATCGCCAGGTTTTCCATTTGTCGCCGGACCAGGATACCCCAACCGGAATCCGTCGAATGGTGCACCAGAATCCAAAAATAGCAGCCGGCCAGGACCGTAAAAAAGTAGATGAAGGCAAACAGCCACGAAAAAGCGAACTGCCGGCGCAACGGGCTGCCCGGCGGCGCGACAAAGCCCACGACCAACGTAATCAGGAGCGAAAGGGCGCCGATCCCCAGGAGGATCAAAAGGATCCGGCTGAGATTCTTGACGTCAAAATGCTCCGGCTTCGGGACAGAATGCAGACTCATGGGTTGCTGGCCTCCAGTGCCTTGCGTTGATCTTCGGGCACATCCGACAGTTTGGCGTACTGGCTCTTCTGCAGGGCCCGGATGTAGGCCACGACGGCCCACCGGTCTTTCACGGTAACCTTGTCGCCGTACGGCATCATCGAGTTGTAGCCGTTGGTGATGGTGTTGAAGATCTGGCCGTCCGCCATCTGCCGGTATTTATCCTGGTGATAGTTGGCGATTCCGAGCAAACCGTATTTGGAAGTGATCCCGTTGCCCTGCCCGGTCGCGCCGTGACAGGCGGAACAGTAGATGGTGTAGACCTTCTGGCCGCGTTCGATCAGTTCCGTCGTCGCGGGCATCGGGATGCCCGTACCCCAGCGGGCACGCATTTTTCCGGTGTTATAATAATCGGTGCCGGCCGTGAATTCACCCAGGGGCGAGCGGATATCGTTGGGCGTCTCTGAATTCTGAAAAGGGTGCCCCGGGATGTCGTACCCCATCGGGATCGTCCCGTCCACGGGCGGGCGCGCGCCGCGGCCATCGGCAAAAAAGTCGGAAGGCCGCTGATACTTTATTTTCGATTGCCGCTTCATGTCGCTGAAGAACTCGATCGGCGGCGCGCTGCGACGTTCTCCCTGAAACCCGAGGACGGCGATCGCCACAATGCAGAGCAGCCCGGTGACGATCAGGAAATTCTTAATCATTGGCGTAGATAACCTTCACCTCTTTGCTGCCGAGCCCTTGGAGGAAGTCACGGGTCCCGGTCTCCGAATATTTCGGGTCGCCCGACTCGATCACCAGGAAAAAAGCATCGTTCGTAACCCGCCGGAAAGGCAGGTAGTCGAATAACGGGTGGTGCAGCCGCGGCAACCGGTTCAGGATAAACACGCCGAAGAACGCCGTGAACGCCGAGAACAGGATCGTCAGCTCGAACATGATGGGGAAAAATGCCGGCACGGTGAAAAAGTCGACCGGTTTGCCATGCACGATGAGCGGGTACAAGATCGATGAGGGGATAAATTCCAGGCCCACGGCGGTAAGAAAACCGGTCAGGCCGCCGCAGAAAATGATGTAACCGAGCGGGCTTTTGCCCAGGCCCATGGCCTTGTTCATGCCATGGATCGGAAAAGGCGAGTGGACGTCCCAGAACCGGTAACCGGCGTCGCGGACGCGTTCCGCGGCATGGTAAAGTTCGGCGGCCGAACCGAATTCGGCGACCACGGCGAATGACTGCCGGCGGGCGGCGGCTGCGGTCATGGGTGGACCTCCTCTTTGGTCAGGGTTGCGCCCGGAATTTGGGCCGGAACGTAGTGGGGATCGGCTTCGGGCAGCACGCCCTTGACTTCGGCGATCGCCACCATCGGCAGGAACCGGACGAAAAGCAGGAAAAGGGTGACAAAAATGCCGTGGGTGCCGGCAAACGTCATCACGTCGACCCAGGTCGGATGGTACATACCCCAACTGGAAGGCAAAAAGTCCCGATGCAACGAGAGCACGATGATGACGAAACGTTCGAACCACATGCCGGCGTTGACGCACATGCTGACGAAAAAGACGGTGATGACGTTGCGCCGGAACGCGCGGACCCAGAACAGCTGGGGAATGATCACGTTACAGGTAAACATTGACCACGATGCCCACCAGTACGGGCCGAAATAACGGTTGATAAACGCGTAACGTTCAAAGGAGTTCGCGCCGTAATAGGCCACGAACCATTCCATGATGTAGGCGTAACCGACGATCGAGCCGGTCAGCAGGATGATCTTGCACATCACGTCGATGTGGTTCCACGTGAAGACGTCCTCCAGGTGGTAGAGGGACCGCGCCGGCATCATCAGCGTGAGGACCATGGCGAACCCGCCGAAGATGGCGCCCGCCACGAAGTAAGGCGGGAAAATGGTCGTGTGCCAGCCGGGTATGATCGAGGTGGCGAAGTCGAACGACACGGTGGAGTGAACCGACAAGACCAGCGGGGTCGAAATGCCCGCCAGAATCAGGTACGACATTTCGTAGTGGCGCCACTGCCGGTTGCCGCCGCGCCAGCCCAGCGCCAGCACGCCATAAACGAAGCGGCCGACCTTGCTCCGGGCCCGGTCGCGCATGGTGGCCAGGTCCGGAACCAGACCGAGGAACCAGAACAACACCGAGACCGTAAAGTAGGTCGAGACCGCAAATACGTCCCAGAGCAGCGGGCTGCGAAAATTCGGCCAGATCCAGTTCGGGACCGGCACGGGCGCTACAAACCAGATCATCCAGACGCGCCCGACGTGGATGCCGGGGAAAATCCCGGCGCAGATCACCGCAAACAGCGTCATCGCCTCCGATGCGCGGTTAATCGAAGTGCGCCA
>JAFAUY010000394.1 GCA_019243005.1 Verrucomicrobiota bacterium
ATTGGAATCTCGAAGGCGGCAGCCCGAGCGCGCTCGCCCGCGACGGCTGGAACAACAAGTCGCTCAAGCCGGGCGACGAATTGCACCTCACCATCGACCCGCTGCGCAGCGGTGCGCCCGGCGGCGCTTGGAACGTGAACAAGATCAAGTTCAAGGACGGCAAGCCGATCACTACGCCGACCCACTGATCGCATTTTTTCGATATGACGAGGCGCCGGCAGTGCCCGGCGCCTTTGCTTTACGGGGCGTTATTCCAGGCCCCTCCTGGTAGGATGGGGTTTGAGCCCATTGCAAAACCGGTCACCCCCACGCCAGCCATCATGCGACGGCGTTTGGGGGCCCGAAAAACCGATTGTCCGGCAACCCGCCCGCGAGGACCGACCATGCGCCAGATCTCCACCCTGATCGCCGTCGCCCTCGCGGCATCAACCGCGAACGCCGCCGAAGTTACGGTACGCAAGTGGCACGGCCCCCGCTTCCACGGTGCCGACGTCTATTTTCCCGCTTACACCTATGCCGGGCCCGTCGCACCGCCGATCTTCAACAACGGCGGCGCCTATTGCTGGCACTGGTTTCGCGCCGGCCGCGGCTGGGCGACCACGTGGTGGTGCTAAGGGGGACACCTCGTATGCTGAGCGGCACCGCTCGGTCGACACTGCGCGCCCAGATCCGTGCAGCCGGCGCTTCGTTGATCGTTCCGCCCGCCCGCGTCTGCGCTTTTAAAAATCCGGTGTATCCGCCCGCGGGACGTCGGCGTCCTTTCCGGGGTACCACTGGATGTTTTCCGCGCAAGCTTGTTCCAGCCAGGTGGTGGGATCACTGCCGCCGCTTCCATACGTCATGGTCGCGGTCCATGGCGTCGTGAATACGCCCTTGTCCTCGACGGTAAATTGGAGCTGCAGGTACTTGCCTCGAGGGTTCGGGTTGCGCATGCCGGGGCCTACATTGTGCTCCTTCGCATCCCGCGCAAAGCCGTCCTTGGCGGCTTCCGGATCGATCAGCCGATATCGTTCGACCACATGGAGAGCCGCGGTATGCGGCGTTCCGTACCAGTCGACCATGGAGTATCGCCCGAGCTTGATCGCGACGGTGTCGACGACCAGCGTGTCCCCTTCATAGTGGCCCACCGAATCGCCGTACCAGGAGGGGATCACCTGCGCCGGATGAGGTTCGTTCAGGCGCACGCGTCGGACTTGGTGATCGTAGCCATAAAGGATGGTGACCCTGTCCGGCTGTTGCACCAGCTGTGTCGGCCCATTGGTAAAAACGAACGGCACCCCGGCAGGCCAACACTGGTTACGCGGGTTCGGATCGCCGATGCCGGCCAGCCCCAGCTCGGCATGCCTTTTCACGACGTCCACCGCCTCGGGCTTCAAAATCGGATTGGCGTAATCGCCGGTGAGCTTGAGGATGTCGCCAGTGCCGTTTGCGCGGCGCGACCGGTTGACGAGCGCAGTGGGGCCCGAGGACAGCGGCTCGAATCCGGGAAGCGGATGCACCCAAAGGCCCGAGAAATCCGGGATGGTTTCGGCGCTTTCGCTCGCGCCATAGGCCGCGCTCATCGTAGGCGCCACCGTTTGACCGAAAGCTGGCGTCACTGCCGCTGCAGCAAGCGCGCAGACAAAACGGAAATTCCGAGACCGCAAACCCATTCCTCCCCTCCGGTTTTCTTAAGCGTTCCGCGGGTCGTGCATGAGCAAGACCCTTCACGTCGATCATCTCGGCTGCGTGTCGATCCGGCCTCCTCGAAACGCCCTTAGTCACCCGTCATTTTTGAACTTGTTTGAAATGTCTGAGATCCGGAGGCCGTTGATCCTTCTTCGACGGCATCAACAAGCCGTCGGCGCCCAACATATAATCCTCCTCTCCTATGCGCAGGTGCGAGTTGCCCTCCTCGCAGTCCCATGACAGCCAGGCCGGGCGCTTACCAGGATCGCGCACATACTTCTTGAGCACGGTCCAAGGACGCGTCAGCGCATGGTCGATGACGGTAATCTCGTCGTGCAGGAGATTGGGGTTCGTCTTGTCTAGAGAGATGCGTTCCTTGACGATCGTCTGGTTGTCCTCGTGCAACGGGATACCGGTCTGATCGAAGGCCCGTTGACCCCTGAAATTTCGAGTTTCGACGACGAGCGTATCGAAGTTACCGTCCCCATCCTCGTCGATCCATCTGCCGATGGAGTATCCGATACGGCTGGGCTCGAGGTCCGCGCCCCAGTCGCGACCATCGGTATAGACTCTGCGGTGCATGTACCCGTCCGCCCCGGCAATATGCGTCGTATCTGCGGTAATGATGAATTCCAGAGGATTATAGGCCGTCATCCGCATCGGCATGCCGGA
>JAFAUY010000435.1 GCA_019243005.1 Verrucomicrobiota bacterium
GAAGTATTCCCGCACCAAGGGATGGGCGTCCAGTTGCCCCGGGTGGTGCGGGTCTTCGCCCGCCAACAGCTGTGCTCGCCGCAGCCGGGTCAGGATTGCCCGCCACTCCGCCGGCCGCAACTCGACCAGCGCCTCCGTTAGGCCGGGAATAGCCGGTGCTCGGAGCAGGGCCGCCAGCGCCCGTTCGTCGGCCGACCGGTCGAACAAGCCTAACAGGCGCAGCACGGACACTTCGGGGCCCTCGCCCCACCAGCGTTGGTAAGAGGCCATCACCTCCTGGGCGTGGGCGCCTTGGCGCACGTCCCGTACCAGCCGGCTGGACACCTCCTGGCGGCAGCGGATGTCTCCGCCGTAAGCCTCTGTCAGGTAGCTGCCCAACAGCGTCAGCGTCAGGCAGTGGCCCCGGAACTCCTCGCTGGCGCGTTGCAGCTCGGCTTCCGGCCCTCTGACTCCCAGGCGGCGCAGCAATTGGGCGCCGGCCTCGCACGAGAGCTGTTCCAGGTCCCGGCGCAGGGCCGAAGCCCCCTCGTACTCGGCCAGGTCGGCCACCGCCAGGCGCGTGGTCACCACGCACAGGCCGTGGTTGAAGGCCGCCAGTTCGCGCAGCAGCGCCTGCAGGGCCGGTTCACAAAGCCGTCCTTCCTGGGAACCCGGCGGGTTTTGCAGCGGCTCCAGGCCGTCCAGCACCACCAAGGTGCGGTGCTGGCTGATAAGCCGGGCCAGCCGTTCGCCTTTTTCCCAGCCCGTACCCCGCCGCGGGTCCGAGTCCTCAAACCACGCCAGGGCCGCATCGATAAATTCGTCGGCGGAAGCCGTCTCCTCGCGGGTGCCCTGCCGGTAAAACGACCAGCCGAACACCAACTCTGCCGAGCCGTACCGTTCAGCCGCCAGGCCGCGCAGCCAGTGGTTGACCAGCGTTGACTTGCCCGCGCCGCCCCAGGCCACCACCGAAACGACGTTGACCTGCGGGTTGGCCCAGGCGTCATCCAGGAAGGCAAGGTCCTCTTCGCGGCCAAATACCTGGCTGCCCGTCACGGGTAGCCGGGCGAGCGAAACTTTCCTGGGTCCCTGCCGTCCGGGCGACCTGCGGGCGGGGCCGGTGGAAGTGGCCGCGAGCCCTTTGTAGAGCTGCTCACGCCGAAAGGTGCGCCGGGCATCAATCGCGGCCGTAATCGCCGGCAGCACTTGAAGGAGCTGGGTTGCGCTCTGGAGACGGCGCGCCGGGTCTTTCTCCAGCAGCGCTTGAAGTAAAACCACCGCCGGCTGGGGAATGCCCCGGAGCCGTTCGAGCGGCAAAGGCGTCTGCCGGTGCTGGCGCATGACTTCGGCAGAAGAGCCAAGGAAGGGCGCCTGACCCGTCAGCATCTCCCAAAGCGTGATGCCAAGAGAGTAGAGGTCGGATCGGGCGTCGACGCTGGCTGCGGCGCATTGCTCGGGGCTGGCAAAGACGGGCGTGCCGACAAAGCCTCCCTGGGTCAGGCCAGCCTCGCTGGGGGGGTCTGCCGCTGCTTTGGCCAAGCCGAAATCGATGACCTTGACGGTCAACTCCGGCCCTTGCGCCAGCATGAGGTTGGCCGGTTTCAGGTCCCGGTGCACCAAACCTTGGATCTCTGCGGCGGCCAGCGCTCGGGCCACTTGGGTAACGATCTCCAACGTCATACCCACCGCCAAGGGCCCTTCCCGGCGCACCCGGGCCTCCACGCTCTCGCCCTCCACCAGTTCCATCGCGTAGAAGCACTGGCCATCGCTCGGGCGGACCCCGTAATAGAAGACCGAAGCCACATTAGGATGGCGCAATTGCGCGGCGGCCCGAGCCTCCCGCAGAAAGCGCTCCCGGGCTTGCGGGTTGGCCGCCACTTGGGCATCCAGAACTTTCACGGCCACGGCGTGACCTAACACGGTGTCAAAAGCCCGGTAAGTAATGCCCATCGCCCCCCGGCCCAACTCCTCAAATGCGCCGCCCTTGTCCCGGACCAACTCGTAATGATCGAAGCGGCTCTCTTCAGGCTGCAGTGAACCCTGACTCGCCGGGTCGCCTTCATCTATGGTTTCGAAACCCAGAGCCGCGCGCAGAAGACACACCGGGCACCCCGCGCCTCCGAACCCGGCGGGGTAGTGGGGCGTGCCGCAGGCCGGGCAGGCCTCAAGCGCAGCCGAGCGGTGGTCCTGGTCCATGGCTGACAGGTCAATCTAACCAAGTCCTTCCTTAAGACTACGGCGCGTCCAAAGAAAGTGAAATTCGTTTAAAGAAAACTGGAAAATCAGGCGTGCCCCTAATGCCTTATGCTGCATGTCGTGGTCCGGTACGCCGGTTCCAGGACTTAACCATGGTCGTTGTCCGTCATTGCGGGCGGCCGGAAAGGGGAGGCGGGGAGCGCGCATGTCCACGCCGGTGATTTTCCCGAGGCGGTCTCCCGGCGGCATGCGCTGGGCCGCGAAGCCGGCTTTAGCTTGGTGCGGGAGCTGTTTAGAGCGCCAAAATTATCTGCGGCGGTACTGTTTGAGGGTGTAAGCGGTGCTGCAGAGGGCACCGGATAACAAGTTCCTGGGCCACGTCGCGTAGGGTACGCGGCCGGCTTGGTAACGCCATACATCGCAATCGGATAAATTTGCACGGAGCCAGCCTGACCTGTCCTTAAGGGTCCGGCGTTCAGAGAAAAGCATTGACACCAAGCGCCCGCGCTTCGCAACGTTAATACTCGTTTCCTTATTAAATGCTATGCTGACCCGGCTGGCTGCCCCCAGATGCTTCTGCGCTCTCAGCGCCGTGGCGGCGGTTGCCTTCAGCCTCACCCCTGCTCTGGCCGTCGCCGCCACCACCGTCCGCTGGTTGACCTTGTCCGAGGGTAACTGGGTTGACAGCGCCAAAAAGATCATCGCCGCTTTTGAAGCCCGGAACCCGGACGTTACGGTGGCCATAGATAGTTATCCTTTCCGCCAGCTGTTTGAAGCCATTGAGCTTCGGATGAAGGCCCAGGATCCGGACGTGGACCTGATCAGTGTGGACGTTCCGCTTGTCGCCTCCTACTCGGCACGCGGTTACCTTGCCGCCCTGGATGAGTATTTTACGCCGGAAGAACTGGAGCACACCTGGGTCGCCGCATCGCGGCAGGCCGGAACCTACCAGGGTAAATTCATGGCCGCGCCCCAGAACAATTCGACGCAGTTCATGTACGTCAACCTCAGCCTGTTTCGGGAGGCAGGGCTCACACCGCCGGCCTGCCTCACCGCCGGTCAAACCGCAACCCCGGCGACCGTAGCGACCCTCGCGGAAAAGGATCGTTGGACCTGGGAACAAGTGGTGGACGCGGCGAAAAAGCTTACCAAAACCGGACCCGCCGGCCAGGTGTGGGGCATGGAATTCCACCAGGTCAGCCGTCTCTACCAGCTGCAGGCGTTGGGTGAGTCGCTAGGCGCCCGGTTGGTCGCCGACAACGGGTTGAAAGCCACGGGTTACTTTGATTCCGAAGCGTGGAAAAAAGCGGCGAAATGGTACTGGTCTCTCTTCAACGAATGGAAGGTGAGCCCGAAAGGGGTGTCCCCGGAGGAATCACCCAACTGGTTTACGGACAACAAAGTGGCCATGTTTATCGGGGGCGAATGGCACATTCCGATTTTCGAGAAAGCGGGGGTAAACTTCGGCATCGCGCCGCACCCCTATTTTGCCGGTGGAAAGCCCGTGACTGGAACGGGCAGCTGGCACCTTGGGCTCAACAAAGCCTCCAGGAACAAGGAGGCCGCGGCAAAATTCCTCCATTACATCACCGCCGACGAGGAGGGGACGCGCATCTGGTTTGAATCCCAGGGACAGCTGCCGGCGACTCAGAAGCTCCTGACCGCGATCGAGCAGGCGCCCCGGTACGCGGTCTTCCCGGAATGTGCTTACCTGCTGGGCGTCTATGAAGCGCGCCATACCGCCGTGCCCCGGCCGCAAACGCCCGGCTATTTGCAGCTTGAAGATATTTTCGCGTCCACCTTCGAGGACATCCGTAACGGCTCAGATCCCAATGAAGCGTTGCCGACGGCCGCCCGGCGGGTGGACCGATTCCTGGCTCAGTTCCGCAAGTAGAATCAGCCGCGATGAAACTGAAAGGCAGCGTGCCGGCGGCGTTTGTGCTCCTGCTGCCGGCGTTGATCTGCCTCGCGGTTTTCCGGCTCTATCCCATCGCCCTGGCCGCCTGGGGTAGCTTCTGCCAGGAATCGTTTGAAGAAGCGGGTCGAATTATTTTTGTCGGCCTTCAGAACTATGCGGACGTGCTTGGTGATCCGCTTTTCTGGAAATCGCTCTGGGTCACCCTCAAACTCAATGCCGTGATCAACCCGATACAAGTGGTCCTGGCGCTGCTTCTGACGGTGATGGTGAACCAGCGCTTCCGCGGGATTGCATTCTATCGGTTGCTTCTTTTTGTGCCGATCGGGGTTTCTCTGCCGATCGCGTGCGTTATCTGGCGGCTCATGTTGGACCCCCAATCCGGGCTGATCAATTCCCTGTTAGGACAGATCGGCATCGACAAACAGCGGTTCCTGATCGACGAACATCAGGCGCTCTGGAGCGTCATGGCGATTGCAACCTGGAAAGGTGTGAGTTTCTGGATGATCTTTTTGTGGGCAGGACTCCAGGCGATTCCCTCGGAATTGTACGAAGCCGCCCGGCTCGACGGAGCTACCGCAGCGACCCGGTTTTTCTACATCACCCTTCCGTTGCTGAAGCGAACTTTGCTGTTCGTGCTGGTCACTGATACTTCGGTTAATTTCCTGCTGTTTGTCCCCATGTTCCTCCTTACACGCGGCGGACCCTCTTATTCAACCAACGTACTGATGTATGAATCGTACCGGTCGGGCTTCATCTACGGCGAGATGGGACGCGCACTCGCGATCATGATGGTTTTGATTCTGCTCGTGAGCATCACGGTCGTTATTCAATTCTATTGCCTGCGTCAGAAGGAATCATCCTGATGATTCACCGGCTATCGACGTTCCTTCGGCATGGCGGCTACCTGCTGGTCGGATCCATCTTCGTTCTGCCGCTCTGGTGGGCGTTCAGTTCATCGCTAAAGCCACTGGCCCAAATCTTTCATGACACCTCGCCCTTTAACGCCCACGCCCTTTTGCCGTTTCCGCTCGATCCGCGGGCTTACCTGGAAATCTTTCGGAAAGGCTTTGGGCACGCGCTTTGGAACAGCTTTCTGGTATCTTTTCTCTCCGTAACGGCCGGGTTGGTGGTGAATGGGTGCGCCGGGTTCGCGTTCGCCGTGCTCTCTTTTCCCGGCAAAAACGTTCTTTTCGCCCTGACGGTACTCACTTTTCTGGCCCCCGCAGAGGCCATTGCCGTCCCGCTCTATACGGTCGTGCGTAACCTGGGATGGTTGGATACCTATGCCGGGTTGGTCGTTCCGGGACTCGCCAACGGGATTACGATCTTTTTGTTTCGACAGTTCTTTGCGCAGATCCCGCGCGAACTGGCCGAGGCCGCCCGGCTCGATGGGGCCGGTTGGATGACCATTTTGTGGCGCATTTACGTTCCGCTTTGCAAACCGGCGATCATCAGTGCGGGTTTGCTGATTTTTTTCTTTCAGTGGGAGGCGTTCCTTTGGCCGCTGATTGCGACCCGCTCGGAACGCATGCGCGTGGTCCAGGTCGCGCTGGCCGGGTTTGAGCAGCAACATCAAACGCTCTGGAATGAACTGTTTGCCGCCTCCGTGATATCTTCGGTGATCCCGCTGTTGATCCTGTTGCCGCTGCAGCGGTACTACCTCCACTTGGTGGTAGACTCTTCCATCAAGGGCTGAAGCTCGACCCCACGCTTATGAAGCCGGGAGAACGGGCGGGTTTATTTAGGCCCGGAGTCAGCTTCCGGCCTATGCCTCGTTCCGCCAAATGGCTTTTCCAGATACCTGATCGCGAGCAAACTACTTCGTGGCCAGGATATCCTACGCCTGGACTCGCCCGCCGGCGGCGACCAGCGCCTCGCAAAGGGCATGCAACTCGGGTTCGACGTCGTTAGGGTCCAGGACGGTCTGGGCTACTTCCTCACGCAGGAGCTGCGCATGGCGCCGCCGCAGGCGATGAATTAACGTTTTCAGGGCCGGCAAACCCACGTTTAATACCCGTGCGGCTTGTTCGTAGCTCAAGCCCGCCCGGGTACCTTCATCGCCCAGGAAGGGCCGCAGGGTATGAAAGATTTGCGCTTTACCGCGCGCGGTCTGTTCCTGTTCCAGGCGCCGTGTGGCCCGGCTCAGTAACTCGAAGGCCCAGCGCGCATCAAAAACCGTCTCCGGGGTCAATCCCTCTGCAGGTTCCAAGCCGACTCGGCTTTCGGCATCCCTCCAGTCAATCCAGACCATTTGGGCGCGCCCACCCCGTTTTTCGGCGTGGGCACGTCGTTGCTCCGTAAGGCTGAAGTTCTGGAACGATGCCAGCAGAAACGACCGGAAATGCCCTTTGGCCTGGTCGATCGTGCCCAGCGCGCGGCTTTCGATCAGGTGCTCAAAAAACCCTTGCACAAGGTCCTGGGCGTCTTGGGGTGGATTACCCCGTCGCCGGGCAAACGCGTACAACGGCCGCCAGTAGCGTTCGCAGAGCCGGGCGAGGGCCTCGGGGCCGTGTGGGGCACCGCTCCGGGCCGCTTCCAGCACCTCGCTCCAATGGGTTGCCTCAAAGCGAGCGTGTGAAGCCTTATCCGAATGGTCTGCCGGTTGCATGAATCAAGGACAGCAGCATCAGGCGCAAGACTGCTTCCGGTGACTTTACCAGCCGCGCAGGCCGGTGACGAGAGAAATTCGGGACGCCCTGGAAGAGCTTTCTTGAAGGCCGGCGCCCGCATTCGACGCTGGCGGAACGATCTTTAAGGCGGGTCCAGTCACGCGGGACCGCCTGCAAGCATGAACCACTTGGCGCCCGGACCGTTTCATATGGCTACATATCCGTACAAAAATTCCCAACTATCGATCGCGCAGCGCGTCTCCGACCTGCTGGGGCGGATGACCTTAGAGGAAAAGATCGCTCAAATGTATTCGCACTGGCTGATCCTGTCTGCCGATGGCAATCACCGCATCCGCACCGATGTTTTCGCCCAACGTGCGACCACGGAAGATCTAAAAGAAATGCTCAAGCGGGGGGTCGGACAGATCACCCGCCCGCTCGGCACGCATCCGGTCGATCCCAAGGAGGGGGTACGAGCGCTTAACGTTCTCCAAAAGTTCCTCGTCGAGCAAACCCGTCTGGGCATCCCGGCCATCTCCCATGAGGAATGTTTGAACGGGCTGATGGTAAAAGGGGCAACGCTTTTTTCCTCAGCGTTGAACTATGGTTCAACCTGGAATCCGGAGCTCATCGAAGCGGTTGGCCGGGAAATCGGTAAAGAGGCAAGACAAATCGGATGCCACCAGGGACTGGCACCCGTGCTGGACGTGTCCCGCGACGTTCGCTGGGGACGCACGGAGGAGACGCTAGGGGAAGACCCCTACCTGGCCGGGGTTCTGGCCACACGCTACGTCAGAGGACTCCAGGGAGAAAACCGTGACATGCTGGCGACGCTGAAACATTACGTGGGCCATTCCTTCAGCGAAGGGGCTCGCAACCATGCGCCGGTGCACCTTGGGTTCAAGGAGTTGAACGATATCTTCATGCTTCCATTCGAAATGGCGGTGAAGCTGGCAAATGCCGGCTCCGTCATGCCGGCTTACCACGATATCGACAATGAACCCTGCCATGCGTCCCACTTCCTTCTGACCGAAGTGCTTCGCGGCCAATGGGGGTTTGACGGCTTGGTAGTCGCTGATTATGCCGGTATTAACTTGCTCCACGCCCACCATGGTGTGGCCGGGGACAAAGCTGAAGCCGCAGCCCTGGCGTTCAATGCAGGCCTGGACATCGAACTGCCGGGGTTCGAGTGCGCAGAGCATCTGCAGCAGGCGATTGAGCGCCGTCAGATAAGTGGAGAAAAGATAGATGAGATCGTGGCGCGGGTACTGGCTGAGAAATTCCGTCTCGGCTTGTTTGAAAATCCCTATGCGGATGAGACCCGGGTGAGCCTGCAGTCCGACGATGCGAGGACCCTGGCAAAGGAGGTGGCGCTGCAATCGATCATTTTATTGGAGAATAACGGCATCCTACCATTGGACGTTCTGAGCAAGCCGAAGGTGGCGGTGATCGGTCCCACGGCGGACGATCAGCTTGCGATGTTTAGCGGCTACAGCTTTCCGGTCCATTTGATCATCGCCAACCTGCAAGACGAGGGAGGTCAGTACGCGAAAACGCCTCTGCAGGCGTTGGCGGAACGCTTCGGCAGCGAGAATGTGCGATACGCGAAGGGCTGCGATATCCTCACCGGGCGCAATCCGGAGGCGCCGGTGTTTCCGGGCGATGTCGAAAGGAATATCGCCGGCCTGAACCGCACCTCGCCGGTCAGCCGGGATACCTCACAAATCCAGAATGCAATCGACTGTGCGCGCCGGTCCGACGTCGCCGTCGTCTTTGTCGGGGATTTGGCCGGACTGTTCCAAACGGGCACGGTGGGCGAAGGCTCAGACACCGACAGCCTGCAACTGCCTGGAGTTCAGGAGGAGCTCGTCAGTCAGGTCGTCGCAACCGGCACACCGGCGGTCATCGTCATGACTTCGGGCCGGCCTTATACCCTCAACGGTCTGGAAGAGCAGGCGGCGGCGGTCCTCATGGCTTTCCAGCCGGGCCAGGCGGGAGCCGAGGCAATCGCCGATTTGCTGACGGGCAAGGCAAACCCGAGCGGCCGTTTGGTGGTGTCGATACCGAAAAGTGCAGGCGCGGTACCCTATTACTACAACCACAAGCTCAAAAGCGCCGGCACTCCGGTCGCTTATCACTTCGGAAGCAAGTATTGCTTTGGCTATGGCCTCAGCTATACCCGGTTTGAATACCGTGAGCTCAAGATCCAGCAGAATCGGGTCCCTATCGATGAGGGGACCATTAATCTCTCGGTGGAGTTGACCAACAGCGGCGAGCGCGAGGGTTCCGAAGTGGTCCAGGTATACGTACGCGACGTGTACGCCTCACTGGTTCGTCCCGTGAAGGAACTGAAGGCGTTTAAACGGGTGACATTGCCGCCCAAACAACGAGCCGTGGTGAGCTTCGGTATTCCGGTCGACATGCTGAATTTTACAAACCGGGACAATCAGCGAACGGTCGAAGCTGGTGAGTTTGAGATTATGGTCGGTGCGTCCAGCGGCGATATCAGGCTGAAGGGCATGGTCGAAGTGGTCGGTGAAAATCGGGTGCTCGGTCGCCACTGGCGGATGGAAAGCCAGGCAAGCTGTCAGCCGTTGACCTGAGCTACGCCGATACTCAAGATCGCGGGCCAAGTCGTCATGGGAAGAGGCAGCTGACCAATCCCACGGGCACTAACGCTCATCCGAGGCGCGCGCGTCCGGCCGCCTGCCTTCTGCGTGCGCCTGAACGCGCCGGCTCGCCTCCTCGTTCAACCTCTCGCTCTTCATTTCCAGCGAAAGAAAATAATTCAGGCCGGTCCGGATAACGGCGATCGCGCCCAGTTTGCCGATCTCTTCAAGGCTCGGCGCGATCGCGGTGGAGAGGATATCGGCTCCCAACTGAAACTCCAAAGCCAGCGCCAGGTAACGGGCCAGTACCAAGCGGACGGCGTTGAAGTTGTCGGTGCGCCCCGTCAGGAGCGCGCGCAGAAACAGCACAATTGCGATCGCCGCGCCCAGTGCCACCATGGCCGCCCCGGTGGTTTCGACGGCAAGCCTCAGGTACTGCACGGCCGAGGCGATGGTTTCTTCGGCGCCGCTCACTACTGCTGGCTGCGGTGTTTTGCGGCGCTGTGCGCGGCGTACAAGGTCCGCGCGGCATTCACCAGGCCCACGTGGGTGAAAGCCTGCGGCGTATTGCCCACCTGCCGCTCGCGTTTGGCGTCGTACTCTTCCGACAGGAGCCCCAGGGGGTTACACTTTGAAACCAGCCGTTTAAACAAGGTCTCCGCTTCGTCATGGCGGCCCAGCAACCAAAGGCAGTCCACCAGCCAGAAAGAACAGGGCAGGAACGAGCCCTCGCCGGGGGGCAATCCATCCACCGATTCCGAGCCGCTCGTAGAGTAACGCAGCACAAAACCGTCAACCATGAGTTCCTGCCGGATTCGTTCCACGGTGTTACGCACGCGTTCGTCTGAGGGCGGAAGAAAGCCGACTAACGGCACCAGCAACAAGCTCGCGTCCAGTTGATCGGCCCCGTAATACTGGGTAAAGGCCTGCCGTTTGGCGTTGTACCCTTTCGCACAAACCTCCTGATGGATTTGCTCCCGTAGCGCTTTCCAGCTTTGCACGTCGCCTTCCAAGTTGAACTGTTCGACGGCCTTGACCGCACGGTCGATCGCTACCCAGGCCATGACCTTCGAATGGGTAAAGTGACGCCGCGGTCCCCGTATTTCCCAAAGGCCCTCGTCAGGTTGCTGCCAGTGAGTGGTTACGAAATCCACCAGATGACGTTGCAGCGCCCAGGAAGCCGCGCCGGAACGGATCCCGACCGTCCGGGCCAGGTGCATCGCATCCATCACCTCGCCGTAGACGTCCAGTTGAAATTGTTCGGAAGCGGCGTTGCCGATCCGGACGGGTTTCGAGTTTTCATAGCCGGAGAGGTGCTTCAACTCGTACTCGTGCAGGCGCCGTTCGCCCGCGACCCCGTACATGATCTGCATTTGTTCGGGGTCCCCGGCCACGGCCCGGAGTAACCAGTTGGTCCAAGCCTCTGCTTCCTCGGTGTAACCCGACTGCATGAGCGAATAGAGGGTCAGGGTAGCATCGCGCAGCCAGCAAAAACGATAGTCCCAGTTGCGCACCCCCCCGATCTCCTCTGGCAGCGAGGTGGTCGCCGCGGCGACGATGCCGCCCGTCGGTGCGTAGGTCAACGCTTTCAGGGTCAGCAGGGAACGCATCACCAAATCCCGCGCTTCGCCCTGGTAATTGCATTCACTTGCCCAGTCCCCCCAGAAGCCCTCCGTGCCGGCGAGTGCATCATCGACATTAATCGGCGGCGGCGGCTTTTCGTGGGAAGGATACCAGCCAAGCGCAAAGGTTTGCTTCGTCCCGGGTTCCACCCGGAAGTTGGCCCTGCTGGAGAGATCCTCTTTGTTGCCTTGCAGAGGAATCGTACTGCGAAGAACTAACGCGTCGGGACCCGCCACGGCCGTCAGACCCCCCTGGATGCGCTGCACCCATGGGATCGCCAACCCGTAATTGAACCGGATCGTCAGGTGAAGCGCGACGTCCACCGTCCCGTCGATCGCCTCAACCATCCGGACAAGCGCGGGCGCGCCCGAGCGCGGAGGCATAAAATCGGTGAGTTTGAGTTTTCCCTGGTCAGTCTCGAACCACGTTTCCAAAATCAAGGTATCGCCACGATAGCGCTGGGTCGCGCTTCGTACCGGGGTAGCGGGGCTGATCTGCCAATGACCGTTGCCTGCGTTGCCCAGAAGGGCCGCGAAACACGCGGCGGCATCGAACCGGGGAAACCCCAGCCAATCAATCGAACCGTTTATCCCCACCAAAGCGCCCGTGTGCGTGTCGCTGATAAAACCGTAATCTTCAATTTTCATGCTCGGCCTAAAGTGCGCAGTTACATTCAAAAGTTCGCCGGTTCGGCGCCGGTTGAATATCAGGGTTGCGACGGAGAACCAGCTATGTTCACGCTGCATGCCGAAGGTTCACCGGCTGGTTTCGTGCACACGCAACGCGCTCATGCCTTACCGCCGTCCGATTCAAACCGGCCTGCGCCACCGGTTGCTCTCTTGGTACGGCCCTTGCCCCGGCTCGGTTTTCGAGCAGGATCCTCCCATGGCCGAAATGATCCACCTCCGCAGCCCTCGCGAGGTCATGTGCGGTTGGGCGCACCTGCCCCGCTACATCGATAAAATCCGCTTGCACCTGGCCGGGCAGCTCCCGCCCGAGTATGAGGAGTTGCTGGGGAAACAATCCGACGAACTGTGGCTTAAGGCGGCAGGCGTCACGCACGAGCAAATGGTTGAACTCGTGCGCGGTTCCCTGACCGATGGGCAGATCTGCAACTGGGTGCGCCGCCATGTGGTGCGCAGCGACGAGGAAAAGGCGCGTACCGCCGACGCCATCCTGCGTTATCCCTTGCCCGGGGATCGTGCCGGGCAGGAACGATTCGCCCGGCGCAAGCGCGATTACGGGTTGGGGGGGCGCGATGATATCCAGACCCGGGCCGACCTCATCGACGCCGATGAGAGCCGGCTCCCTTAAAGCTCTGTTAAACTTGGTTGAGCCGATCGTTGCCCCTCTCGGGGCATAAACCGGCTCAACCACCCCGAGAATGGGTGTAGTAAAGGATCCGAGGGCGTATTGATCTTCACCCTGCAGGGCATTTCTCGAGCGCCCATCCGAGAAGCAACCTCCGGCCTGCGCCGCAAATCATCCGGGCGTCAGGATTCGGTCTTCCGTGCCGATTTGAGGCAGGCCGTATGACTCGCCTTTACCATGGCGGAGGCTTCTTTCAGGCCTTTCCAGCCTAGGACCTTGGCGTTTTTGGCTGAAAAGAAAGTGGTACTCAAAAAGAACTGCTCAACTTCCTCCCGCAAGCGCGCCGGCAAATCCGACGCCTCCTGGAATTCGCCGAGCTGATCGGGCCAGCAGGGCCTCACGATGAGCCGGTCGTTCCGTTCACGCTGGCCTCGTTCATCGTCTTCGTCCATTTCCACCACGCCGAGCAGCCGGCAGGAGAGAACAACTCCCGGATAAGTGGATCCCGCGTGCAGGACCAATGCGTCCACGGGGTCACCATCGGGACCTTTTGTGCCGGGAATAAAGCCCCAGTCAAACGGGTAGGAAAGACCCAGGGGCAAGGCGCGAGTAACCGTGAAGGTTCCCAGCTTCACGTCGTACTTGAGTTTTAGAAGGGAACCCCTGGGGGCTTCCACCACCGCATGAACCGACCCATCCTCGGAATAAGTGGGCAGGTTGGCCAGGAAACCTGAGTTAGTTTTCTTCATCACTCATTAATCGTGCGGAAGGTCCGGAGTTGCCAGCCGCGCGTTCGTTTACTGCGGCAAGGGCGGGCTGGTTGCCTCCGGCTGGAGCCGAGGCACACCCGCCAGGCGAAGCGCGATCAGCAGCGCGCCCAGAAACAAGCTTGTCACAAAGCCGGCGACCCCGGTCCACCCCTGGCGCGCCCAGAACCATCCGCCGGTCGTTCCGACCACGCTGGAGCCGAAGTAGTAGAACAGCAGGTACAACGAGGCGGCCTGTGCCCGATACCGTGGCGCTCGCCGTCCAACCCAGCTGCTGGCCACCGAATGCGCCCCGAAAAAGCCGGCCGTGACTACGACGATGCCGGCGAGGATGATCACCAGCCGATCCGAGACGGTCAAGCCGACCCCGGCGATTGCGATGACGACGGTCAGCCAGAGCACCTTTCGCCGGCCGAACCGTCCGGCCAAATGGCCGGCCCAGGCTGAGCTGGCGCTGCCGGCAAGGTAAACGATGAAAATGGCGCCGACGGCAGTCTGGCTCAGGTTGTAAGGCGGCGCAAGCAGCCGGAAGCCGATGTAGTTGTAGATGGTCACGAAACCGCCCATGACCAGGAAGGCTTCGGCGAACAGCCACGGCAATCCCGGGTCGCGGAAATGGTGGAGGAAAGACCTCGGGATCTCGCGCCAGCGCAGTGCGTGCGGGGTGAAGTTGGCTGAGGGGGGCAGGCTGCGCCAGAACGCAATGGCCGCGAGCAGGGCCAGTACGCCGATCGTGGCCAGCGCGACCCGCCAGGAAGAGAAATCGGTCACCGCACCCGTGACCAGCCGGCCCGCCATGCCGCCGAGGGCGTTGCCGCTGATGTAGAGGCCCATTGCCAGGCCGAGGGCTTTGGCATGCATCTCTTCGCTGAGGTAGGCCATGGCCACGGCCGGCAACCCGCTGAGCGTCAGGCCCGCCAAAGCACGCAGGATCAGCAGCGTAGGCCAGTTTGGCACCGCAGCCGCCACGAGGGTCAGGAGGGCCGAGGCGAACAGGGAGCCCGTCATGATCGGCTTGCGTCCCCCCACCTCCGAGAGCGGACCGGCCATCAGCAGGCCGATGCCAAGCAGGCCCGTGGACAGGGACAGAGCCAGGCTGCTCTGCGCCGGGCTGACGTGGAACTCGGCGCTGAAAACCGGCAACAGAGGCTGCACGCAATAAAGGACGGCGAAGGTCGAGAACCCTGCCGCCGTCAGCGCCAGCGTAACGTGACGAAAAGCGGGGGTTCCCGTTTTAATATCCGTGGCGGAGGTGGTCACGTGCGAGGGGAATGGCTCTTTCGCCGGTCCGGTGTGATCACGGGTGCACTTGAGTCGACGGGTAGACGGCCGGCAAAGAACGTCTGCGGCCAAAAGGCGGCCCAACTGCCCTCGGCTCCGGCCCGTGCTTGCTCCAGCGATCGTCGTTTGGCATTTTCGTCTTGTCCTTGTACCCTGGCGAATTTCCGGATCTACAAAACAGTTCGCAATGCCATCCTTCAGGGGCTCGATCCATGATGTACCACCATCCGCCGGTGGCGCGAGTCCGGCAAAAAATAAGGTTAGGCCATCGCGGTCTCGCTACGGCGTGGCACCGGTTTTGTACGCGTTCGCACCGGAAACCGTCACGGCCTGGTTGTAACCCGAAGAAGGCCGCATCGTCCTCTTAAAGGTGAACGAACTTCAGGCCCTGGCGTCCAATCTGAGCCGGGTCGCCGTGTACCTCGCCGTGTTCGCTGCAGCTGCGGTGTTGATCCTTGCTGCGTTGGTGGCGCTCTTTTATTGCCTGGCGCTGGTCGACCTGCTCAGGGGTGGATTCCTTTACGCCAGACACGTGCGCCTCACCCGCGCGGATCCCCTCCGAGTCCCCCTGGTAAGACCGCAAAAATACAGAGAAAGTCGCTTGCCAACCGCGGCTGTTTTGAAGGCCGGAAGCGCGCCGCTCTCCACGTCTGCCACTCACGGGCCGCGCGACCGATGGGCCGCAAAGAAGCAGCTCAACGCGATGAGCAGCGAAGCCGTGGCGATCAGGGCGGCCGCTGATTCGAAAGGCGGCAACCCCCCGAGTTGATGCCACCCGTTTACGATTAAAGCTCCCACCTTCCCGAAGGTCCGCTCCAAGTCCCGGGACGACCCCTTTGTATCCTCGGGAGGCAGGGTGTCATCGGTCCAGCCGCTCTCTGCGTTGTCCCTCCCCGACTCATCTGCCGGTCGCGCCGAACCCTCCCGTCCACCCCAGTAAACGACGGTGGCGCAAATCAGGCCGAGCAACAAAACGACCACGCCGATTACGTTGAACGCCATCCGGCGCCGCCGCGCAGCTTTGCGCCCTTCGGTTCCGGCTATGGTATCACCTGGCCGCATCAGCTTTTTATTTTCCGGCAATCTAAAAACGGGCCGGCAAGCCCGGCAAGGCTTTCTCAAGCACCTTCGTTCGTTCGGCCGTCGACGTTGATGCGACTGAGCCAAGACAAAGGTGTTTGCGGACGGCAGTTTTGTGAACTTCGAGGGTTGACTTCGGAAATCAAGCAGCGTTAGCGTCAATCGCTGATGGTTCCGTTTTATTTAGGATGAAAAGGGAACGCGGTACCGAGCGTTGATGCTCCGAAGCCGCGGCTGCCCCCGCAACTGTAAGCGGCGAGTTACCTGCCTCACAAGCCACTGGTAAACCGGGAAGGCGGCGGTTAACCGAGACCCGCGAGCCAGGAGACCTGCCATCGAGTAACGTCACGCGAACACACCGGTCGGGGTGCGCCGGTGGGATCAAGCTGCTGCCACGGTAGCAGGGTAAGCCTCGTTTGCGCTGACGGGTAGATCAAAACAGCGAGGCAGCATGAATGACATTCCTTCAGGTAACTTCCGGAACCGGCTTGCCGGGATTTATAGTTTTCTGGTCGCGGCGAACATTGGCGCCTGGGTCTGGGCGCTGATCGCGTTCCATGATAAACCAATCCTCCTTGGTACCGCGGTTCTCGCTTACACCTTCGGTCTTCGGCACGCAGTCGATGCTGACCATATCGCGGCCATCGACAACGTCACGCGCAAGCTGATGCAGGACGGAAAGCGACCGGTATCGGTGGGTTTCTACTTCGCCCTCGGACATTCGACCGTCGTCATCGTTGCCGCTCTGGTTGCATACTGGAGTGCGTCCACGGCCGAGAAGCACTTCGAGTTCTTGAAGAACATCGGCGGGGTATTCAGCACGGGCGTCTCCGCGTTTTTCCTGATCGCTATCGCCCTGATCAACATGGTAATTCTCCGAGGCGTTTACCGGGCATTCCAACGAGCGCGGAGAGGCTCCTACGGCGACCAAACCGCGGATATGCTGCTGGGAGGCGGTATCGTCGCCCGGCTGTTAGGTCCGCTTTTCAAGTTACTCTCGAGCCCCTGGCACATGTTTCCGATCGGTTTCCTGTTCGGCCTGGGCTTCGAAACGGCAACCGAAGTCGCGCTTCTTGGGATTTCCGCCTCAGCGGCCGCCAAAGGCTTGTCTTTACAAGCGGTCATGGCGCTCCCGGCGCTGTTTACATCGGGAATGACTCTCGTAGATACTACTGATGGCGTTTTGATGATCGGCGCCTATGGGTGGGCATTTGTGAAACCGATCCGTAAACTGTACTACAATTTAACGATCACCTTTGTTTCTGTCGTTGTGGCTCTCATCGTCGGGGGAATCGAGGT
>JAFAUY010000173.1 GCA_019243005.1 Verrucomicrobiota bacterium
TCCATTGCTGATGCTGGAGTTCACGGAAAAACGCGAAAACGAGCCGGTTTCCTTCCCGATCCTGCAGCATCAATTCGGCGTGGGGAGGCAGCCCGGTGATGCCGGCCGGTTCAGCTTTCGTCCCGTTTTCAGGCAGGATTTCGCTTACCAGCCAGCGGAAGGCGTCCGGATCGTAAACCAGCTTTTTCGGGGTGACCTCAAGCTCCGCGAAGTGGCGCTGCAAAACGGCGGCCGGGGTTTCCGGCTGCGGCGGTTTGTCGTCCCATCGGGCGCGGCACAATCGCATGAATTCGCGCGCGGCGATTTCGCGGTTGCCCGGAAAGAGCTCGTCCAGCCATGAATCGTCCGCGAACCGGGCCGCAAGCTCGTCGGGCACCTGCGCGTCCTGCATCTTAACCCGGATGAATTCACGCGCTTCGATCCGCCGGACGCCCTTAAGTTCCAAGGGCGGCAGGTCGAACCGCGCCTGCCCGGCTGAATCGATGAACGACCAGATCCGGCTTTGCCAGATGTCCTGGTTGGCGGTGACCAAAGTGAGCTGGCCGGGCAACTCGTCGGTCATGCGCCTGATGGCCATGCCCAAGGTCGTCGCCAGCTCCGGCCGGCTCGCGTAGTCTTCCGTCTGGTCAAAGCAGAAGAGGAACGGCCGGAATGCATAAGACCAACGGCACAGGCCGAGTAAGCGCAGCCAGCATTCCTGGTTGATCTGCGACAGGTTTTCTGCGGCCGGTACCCGGTTTTGAAACCCGAACGCCTCGGCGTGTTCGGTCTCGAAAGGCTCGTACCTCAACCAGGCGACGCTCGCTCGAAACGCTTCATCCTCCCGCCCGGCGCTGGCCAGGTGGAAAAAAGCGGTCGACCACGTCTTGGAAGCGCGAATTCCGAAAATCTCGTCGCCGACCAGGGGCAGGATCGCGGTCAGGAAGATTTCCCGTAAGGTACGCGCGAGCGGGTGAATCGTTTCCGGGCGCAACGAGACCTGGCCGCTTTCGAGCATCGCGATCACTTCCGCCGCGTGGCTGAACAGAAGGAGGCCGCGCCGGAGAATTTCGCTGGTAACCCGGCAAATAACCGAGTCGGCAAACGTCTCGATCTTCCAACGACCGGTCGCGGGCTGCGATTCATCGGCAGAACAAAGTTCGTTGACGGCGTTGTTGAGAATGGCCTGCCAGACCAGGGCCGGCGATTGGAAAGGCGTCTGGTGAACGATGGTCGCCATCCCGCCGAGTTCATGGTAAAGCCGGCCGATAAGGTGGCTCTTGCCGTACCCCGGGGATGGTGAAAGCACCAGTTGCGCCGCGGGTCGCCGCAGGTATTTGGGCACGTTCTCGGAAGTCAGGAGCAGAAAACGTTGCGTGATCCGGTCGAGCACCGGCTTGTTCAGGCTCGCCACCGAGCCGCCGCACTCTTTCGGGCTGCGTACCACGGCCGACTCGAACGGGTTGATCAAACTGTTCATCGGAAAAGAGTTCATACTTACACCAGGTTGAGGAAACCGCGGCCCGATTTCCGAGCCGAGGAGGTCAAAAGCGGATCAGGAGCCGTTTGGTCCCCAGATGCTCGACCGCTGCCTCCCGTTGAGCCCCCGTCGCTGCCGGCCAGTGGCCTTCATCCAGAGAACCGCACCCGGATGCAATCACCTCTTTGCGAATCCATGCCTGCAGTTTCGTTACCGGGACTTTCAGCTCGGTGGCCAGATCGGAGATGAAAACGGCAGAGCCGAGCTGGCGCGCCCGTACCCGTTCGTACGCTTCGTGAATCACCGGGTACGAAAGGCTTTCCTCCTGAGCGGGCACCCCGGCCGGAAGTTCCTCGCACCTGGCCTGCGCCAGGTGCAGGTGGGCGATGTGGACGCAGAGTTTTTCGTCGTTATAACGCAATTGCACGACCCGGCCCGTGCTGAGCAGGTGCTCCAGGGCCGCCCCCACGAGTGCCGGATCATTAACGCCGCGCCTGATTTTCATACCCGAATGCGAGACGAGTTCCGGGAGAGAATGCAGATACGCTTCCAAGCGGGCCGCTTCAGCCTCGATCAGCCGTTGGATCGAGCCACGCGGTTCGTCCAGGAAATAACGGCTCTGCAGTTTGACGACGTCACCCCGGGCCAGCAACGCTTCCAAGGCCGCCGACCGTGCCTGCCGCCGGGCGCCGCTGGCCTTGAGCAACTCCGTTCGGCTGCGCGGCCCGGTCCTCAGCAGTTCCAGCAAATCATTCCGTTCTTCAGGTGCGGTCTCCATGGCGGCGGTCTTCTACCATTTGCCGAAATCGCATGCCGAATAATCAAAGGGTTTCACTCCCCGGATAACCGGCCTGCTCATCCCGGAACACGTTTTCGGCAACCGGATATTTTAGCAAGGGGTGATCCCTTGTGAATCGAAAAGCTACATTGCCCTGGCCGGATGGGCCACGGGCGGATAATCATAAACGCTATCCCCCATGAAACTCGAGCCATCCACCCTGCAGATTGATTTCAAGAACCGCCGTGCGCTGGTGACCGGCGCCGGCAAAGGCATCGGCCGCGACATCGCGGTGATGCTCCACGGTTTTAATGCCCAGGTCGTCGCCGTCAGCCGGACGGAATCGGACCTCAAAAGCTTGCGCGAGGAGATCGGTTGCGAGACCATCCTGGCTGACCTCGGAGATCCGGCCGCCGCCCGGCGTACCGCCGAACAGGCGGGCGACATCGATCTGTTGGTCAACAATGCGGCGATCTCGATCCTGCAACCTTTTTTGAAGACGACCATTGAGGCGTGGGACGCCACCATGGCGATCAACCTGCGCGCGATTCTGATCGTTTCACAGGTAATCGCGTCCCGGATGATCGAACGCGGGGTCGCGGGCTCGATCGTCAACGTCTCAAGCATGGCCGCATTCCAGGCGCTTCCGGATCATGCGGCCTACTGCACTTCGAAGGCCGGTCTGGATCAGTTGACCAAAGTCATGGCCGTGGAACTGGGCCCGTACGGTATCCGGGTCAACTCCGTCAACCCGACCGTGGTGATGACCGAAATGGGCAAACGCGCCTGGACCGATCCGGCCAAAGGTGGGCCCATGCTGGCCCGCATTCCCTTGCGCAGATTTGCCGAATGCGAGGACATCGCGTCGGTGGTTTGTTTTCTGCTCAGTGACGCCGCCGGGATGCTGAACGCCCTCGCCTTACGCATCGATGGCGGTTTCCTGGCGACTTAGCAGGCGGGTAACGTCAAGGGGTAAACCCTGGGGTAAGGTCGTTTCGCCGGCCAACGCTCGGCACCGCTCGACCGGCGTAAGAATCTGGTGGGAATTTTCACCGAGGCGTCCTACAACGTCGTGGACGGTCCCAAGAACAACTTCGTACCGATCAATTTCGGCCTCAGATTCGCTTTCTGACCGACGCGCCTGGCCTATGGCGCGATTCGCACCGGCAGCCGTCGCGGGCCCCAGGTGCCCGGCCTTTGCTCGAATCGGCCCGCGATTGGGTAGCCGCACGACCCGCAACGGTTGCCGTCCAGATTCCATCCGCCGAGCGCGTACCAGTCGCGCTCGATCAGCCGCCGGCCGCAGCCGGGGCACCAGGTACTGCCACCTTCGCGATCGTGGACATTTCCCGTATAGACGTAGTGCAGCCCTTTTGAAAGTGCGATCTGCCGGGCGCGTCGAAGCGTCTCCGGCGGCGTGGGCGGCTTTTCGAGCATCTTGAAATCGGGATGAAACGCGGTGAAATGCCACGGCACTTCAGGGCCGAGATGGTCCGCATACCACTCCGCCGCGCGATGCAACTCGGCCTCGCTGTCATTTTCGCCCGGGATGAGCAACGTGGTCACCTCCAGCCACACGCGCGTCTCACGGCGGAGATAGGCCAGCGTCTCCAGCACGGGCTGGAGCTGCGCGAAGCAGTGCCGGTGATAGAACCCGTCCGTGA
>JAFAUY010000451.1 GCA_019243005.1 Verrucomicrobiota bacterium
CGCGTCCGCATTGCCACCGTAGACGTCATAGATGCCAAAAATGTCCGCAATGAACAGCGCGTCGAACAGGCCGCGCTCCAGCAACTGGGCCAATTCGGTCCAGTATTCGAGTGTGTTGTAGCGGGTCGTCTGATCCTCGGGGTGCAGCCACAGCCCGGGGCAGCAACCCACACAATTCATGTCCAATACGTTCAGGCGCATTTGCTTTTTCATCGAGATAGTCCTGAGGCGGCACTCGGTCGATGGTCTTGGCCGGCATTCCCTCGCAGAGGGAGCCGAAGCGCCAGGGGGCGTCGATGTGATTGCCGGTGTGGTCGTTGAGTTGCACATAACTCCACGCCAGGCCCATCGATTCGGGGAAGTCGTTGACGGTGACGGCGGCCGGGATGCTCGTAGCGGCCCGCGCGACGGACCCGGTTGATCGTCGCCTTGGCGCCTTCCTCGTGCGTGGCGTGCGTGACGTGAAAGCCCCACGGCGGGAAGGCGGCCTGGTCCGGATACGTGCCCGGGTCGATCATCTCGAACGGCTCAGTAAACATCGACGGGGGCTCGCACGGCGTTGGCAGTTCGTGAGTATTCTGAGTTGTAGCAACGGCAACAGGAGTGTCTGGCCAAACCCCTTCGCGTCCAAGCGTTTTCCCGCGCTCGTTCCTCAAGTCCGACTGACGCGCGGCCTAACCAGCGATTTGTTTTCGACTTGCAGCCGGCCCGTGCCGTGGAGGGGAAATTTGAATTTCCGGAGAATCGCGGCGTCTAACGTCTTGTCGTCAGCCCAGGTGTTTTGGTATCGATAGAACATCGCCCCGGACTTCTTCTCTCATTTTTCAGGCCGTTTCGACTTCGTAAGGTCGGCGGTCTGGTCCGGCTATTAGAGTGGTGATCCGATTCCCACCTTGCGAGGGACGTTCATGCAACGTCGAGACGCTCGGAGAGCATTCACGCTGATCGAACTTCTGGTCGTCATCGCCATCATCGCGGTGCTGATCGGCTTGCTGTTGCCCGCCGTGCAAAAGGTTCGCCAGGCTGCGGCCCGCATTCAGAGTACGAACAATCTGAAACAAATCGGGCTGGCGATGCACAGTTTCGAGAGCACCTACGGGTTCTTCCCACACAACGGCTCCAACCCGTTCTGGATCGAATACGATTGCAGCCAAATGGGACCGAGCGGCCTCGGCCAACTCCTCGGCCCGAAGCCGACGGGCACCTGGCCCAGCAACTGGCCGCACATGGGGCAAAACTACGGGGGGTGGCTCTGGTACTATTCGTACGGTGATCCCGCATACTCGGGGCGCAATGCGACCGGCTCTTATGCCTACCAGATCCTCCCCTACATGGAGCAGAATAACGCGTACATGGCGCAGGCGTATAACACCGTGGTCAAGTCGTACCTGGACCCGGGTCGGGCCCGACCGGGGCAGGAGCAACTCGCCCCGTCCGGGCCCGACCCGAACCCGGCGGAGCTGTCGGCGGACGGGATTACGGCAAACATGTACGACAGCAGTTTCTTCCCCGCGGCCTCGGTTGCCACGTGGGGAAAGACGGATTACGCGGCCAACAACCTCATCGTCCAGGACGGCGATCACTGTTTGCCCGCGGGGTCGGCCGGTCACCAAAGGAACATGGTGTACACCATCGCGATGATTTCCGACGGCCTGTCCAACACGATTCTGATCGGCGAGAAAGCGTATAGCCCCAAATACGGCGCGCAGGGCAGTTGGTACTGGGACGAACCGTTCATCTTTGGCGACAACGGCGGGACGGCGCGCTCCAATAACGGCATGTATACGGATACCGCTTGCGATGCTACCCCGACGTTAATTGCGTCCTTCGCCCTCAGCGGTTCCTCGGGCACCGAGAGTTTAACGGGCGGCAACTGGGGTTCACCGTACAGCAGCGCCGTTCCCTTCGCGTTCGCGGACGGAAGCGTCCAGTGGCTGAACTACGGTCTCTCCGGCTCGACCACGCTGCAGTCTCTGCTTACGCCCAACGGCGGGGAAGTCGTGCCGGCATATTGACACTCGGTCTCCGGCGCGCTCACACTGCGGTTTCTGCTTCGGCCCGACGGGCAGGTGCTTCCACCATGCTGACATTCGGTTTTCCTCGCGGCGCGCGCTTCGGCCGCGCCGGCGCCGCTGTCCTGTGTGCCGGCGCGATCCTGGCGCTGGCGGGGTGCGGCGACGGCGGGCCGAAGCGTGTCAAAGTGACCGGCAAAGTCTATTACCAGGACAAGCCGTACCCACGGGCGCACGTTTGGTTTATCCCCGAATCCCCTTCTGACGGCCAGCCCGCGCAATCGTCAGCGATGGCCGAACAGGACGGCTCGTTCACGATGACGACCCCGAATACCGGCGATGGGGTGGTCCCGGGGCGGTATAAAGTCGGGATTCGGTTAGCAACGAAGGGGCCCCCGCCCCCGCCGGGTTTGCAGAAATATTCGACCGCCAAGACGACCCCCATCACGGTCGATGTGCCCCCGGAAGGTTTGACCGATTACGAACTCAGACTGAAATAAGTGACCCGATCGGGATCATTGGGAAC
>JAFAUY010000005.1 GCA_019243005.1 Verrucomicrobiota bacterium
CGATGCGGAACCGGATCATCAGCGGCTGGAGCTTCGGCGTGCTCGTCGTGGAGGCCGGCCTGAACAGCGGCGCGCTCATCAGCGCCCACCAAGCGGCGGAACAGGGACGCTCGATCTACGCCGTGCCGGGTCAGGTTGACCGCCCGACCTCGCTGGGTTCGAATCGCCTCATCCAGCAGGGCGCCAAACTCGTCATTGATGCGCAGGACATTCTGGAAGATCTGCAAACGTTTTTCCCGAGCCCGCCGGTGCTGCAGCCGAGTGCCCCGGCCGATTTGCCGCCTGAACTCGCAGCCGTCTACCACGCCATCGGCTCCGAGGAAACCGCCATTGACCAGATCATCCGGTGCAGCGGGCTTTCCGCGGGCGAAGCCACCGCTGCGCTGCTCCAACTGGAGATGCGCAACCTGGTCCGGCAACTTCCGGGCAAACATTTCGTGAAGCTGTTATAAATGCGTTTTCCATTTGCGAGTTGGCGTCCGGCCTTCTACTGTCCCGGCTCGACCTCCGGTAGCCGTTGATTTATCGTTTCCTGGGGAAGATCGAAGCAGAAATGGGAAAAACCCTTGTTATTGCAGAGAAACCGAGCGTCGCTCTCGACCTGAGCCGCGCGTTGGGACGGTTTACGAAAAAAGACGATTTTTTCGAAAGCGATTCGTACGTGATTTCGTCGGCCATCGGGCACTTGGTCGAGCTCTGCCTTCCCAACGAACTGGACAAGAAGCGCGGCAAATGGAGTTTCCAGAACCTGCCGATCATTCCGGCGGAGTTTCAGCTGAAACCGATCGAGAAGACCGAGTCCCGTTTCAAGCTGTTGAAACGGTTGATGAAGCGTGACGACATCGACCTTATCATCAACGCGTGCGATGCCGGGCGGGAGGGTGAACTCATTTTCCGTTACCTCATCCGGCTGGCCGGGGTGAAAAAGCCGTTGCGCCGTCTCTGGCTTCAGTCAATGACGGCCGAGGCGATCCGGGCCGCCTTTGAGCGGCTGCGTTCCGATGAGGAAATGATTCCGCTGGCCGAGGCGGCGGTGTGCCGGTCCGAAAGCGACTGGCTCGTCGGCATCAATGCCACCCGCGCCATGACGGCGTTTAATTCCCGGGTGGGCGGGTTCCAGCTGACGCCGGTCGGTCGCGTGCAGACCCCGACGCTGGCGATCCTGGCCGAACGCGAGCAGCGCATCCGTGATTTCGAACCGCGCACGTACTGGGAGTTGCTGGCCGATTTTCAGGTCGGCGCAGGCAATTACCGGGGCCGCTGGTTCGATGAAAACTTTCAGAAAAACCAGGACGAGGATCGCAAACCCGAACGCCTTTGGGACCTGGACAAGGCCAACGCCCTGCGGGACAAAGTCCTGGGTAAACCGGGCATTGTCACCGAAGAGAAAAAGCCGGTTTCGCAGGCGCCTCCCCTGCTCTACGACCTGACCTCGCTCCAGCGCGAAGCCAACTCGCGTTTCGGCTTTTCCGCACGGCGCACGCTGCAGATCGCCCAGCAGCTGTACGAACGCCTCAAGGTCATCACCTACCCACGAACCGATTCGCGTTACCTACCCGAGGATTATCTGCCGGCCAGCCGCGACGTTTTAAGAAGCCTCCAGGATCCCACGCTTAAGCCGCACGCCGAGCGCGTCCTGCAGAACCATTGGGTCAAGCCGAGCAAACGCATCTTCAACAACGCCAAAATCACGGACCACAACGCCATCATCCCGACCGGGCAAACGCCGCGAAACCTGGACGAAGCGCAGCAGAAACTCTTTGACCTGATTGCGCGCCGTTTTGTGGCCGTCTTTTTCCCGCCGGCCCAGTTCGAGGTAACGACGCGCATCACCCGCGTGGAAGGCGAAGCCTTCAAGACCGAGGGGCGCGTCATCAAAGATCCGGGCTGGCTGGCTGTGTACGGGCGCCAGGCGGCGAGTGAAGAACCCGGTGCCGAGGCGCTGGTGGAAATCGTTCGGGGAGAACGCGCCCTGACCCGCTCGGCCGAGGTCAAGGAAAACCAGACCAAACCGCCCCCGCGCTATACCGAAGCCACGCTGCTGTCGGCCATGGAAAGCGCCGGCAAGCTCATGGAAGACGAGGAATTGCGCGAGGCGATGTCCGCCAAAGGGCTGGGCACGCCGGCCACCCGGGCGGCGATCATTGAAGGTCTGCTTCTGGACGGTTACATCGCGCGTGAAGGCAAGGACCTCATCGCGACCTCGAAGGGGTTGTCACTCATCACGTTGCTGCGCGGCATCGGGATCGACCTGCTCTCATCACCCGAACTCACCGGAGAATGGGAATACAAGCTGAAGCTCATGGAGCAGGGTAAGCTGGAGCGCGCCAACTTCATGGCCAACATCAAGGACCTGACGCGCGAAATCGTAAACCGCGCCAAGAACTTTGAGAGCGACACGGTTGGGGGCAATTACGTGACGCTGGATGTGCGCTGCCCGAACTGCGGGGCGGCGCATTTGAAAGAAGATTACCGCACCTATCACTGCGAAGCTTGCGATTACCGCTTCTTCAAGAACATCGCGAGCCGTGAATTGAGCCCGGAAGAGGCGACCGAATTGGTCCGCAACGGGAAGGTGGGCCCGTTAGAAGGGTTCCGCAGCAAGACCGGGCGCCCTTTCTCTGCGGTGCTGGTGTTAAACAAAGATAACGAATTCAAACCGGAGTTCGCCTTTGACGGAAACGGCCGCGCGGAAAACGTGACGGTAGACCCGCAGATTCATCCGGTGGTCGGCAAATGCCAGATGTGCGCGGACGGCCAGGTGTGCGACGTCGGGACCAGCTATGTCTGTTCCAACGTGCCTTTGAAGAAATGTACGTTCAAGATGAGCAAGACCATCCTGCAACGGGAGATCCCGCCCGACCAGATGCGCAAGATGCTCACGGAAGGAAAGAGCGACGTCATCAAAGGCTTTATTTCCAAGAAAGGCCGCCCGTTCGATGCTGCATTGCGCCTGGAAAAGGGCCGGATCGGGTGGGAATTCGCCAAACGCCCGGCACGCAGCAAAGCCAGGAAGCCGGCACCCGCAGCGGCCAGGTCTTGAGGTTTTCGCCAGGTTCCAGACACGCTTGAAGCAGGCGCGAAGCGTGCGCTTGGATCACGAGGTTACTTGTGTAACCATGTAAACGTAATTACAGTGGTCACATGGCGTCAGAGACGTTAAAGGTGGTTTCGATCGGTAACTCCAAAGGGGTTCGTCTGCCGAGTGCCGTGCTGCGTCGCTATCAGATCGAGGATGAACTCGAGATGGTCGAAACGGCCGACGGCATTTTGCTTCGTCCAAAATTGTCTGAGAAGCTTAGCTTTGAAGGGTCATTTGCGGAAATGGCTGCTCTGGGGGGTCAAGGGACGGAAATCGACGAGTTTGATGGGACCCTCTCTGACGGGCTTCCGCACGACGATTACGGCCGGTGATTAAGAGCCCCGTCGTCCGCCTTGACCGGTTTGACAGCTACATCTGTACCCTTCCTGCGAATGCAGTCACTCGTTTGCGTGAGGTGATCGCCCGGTTGTACACGGTCTGAGGCCTTCCGCATCAACCCATCTCCTCACGATAAAATTCCTGCACCACACGCAGCCGTTCCAGTGCCGCGCCTGAGTCGACCAGTTCGGCCGCCCGGCGCAGGCCGTCCTGCACTCGCGGCGCGAGGCCCGCGACCGTCAGGGCGGCGCCGGCGTTGAGCAGAACAAGGTCCCGCCGCGGCCCGCGATCGTGCCCGCCGAGGATCTGGAGCGCCGCCTGGGCGCTTGGAACCGGCCCTCCCGCGCGAAGCTCGTGCAGGCTTACCGGCAACAACCCGAATTGCTCCGGGAACAGGCTGAACGGCGTGGCGGCTTCGCCCTTCACTTCATAAGCGATCGTTTCGCCCAAGGTCGAAATTTCATCCATCCCGGAACCGGCCGGCACGTGACCATGGACGACCCAGGCCCGGCGCCGTCCCAGGCGGGACAGCGCCACGGCGTATTTTTCCAGGACCGTGGGCGCAAAGACACCCACCAGCTGGTATTGCGGGCGCGCCGGGTTGAGCAACGGCCCGAGCAGGTTGAAAATGCTGGCATGCCCTTGTTCGGCGAGCTTTCGCCGGATCGGGGCGACGATACGAAAGGCCGGATGGTAAAGCGGCGCAAAAAGGAACCCGAGCCCGGTTTCCTGCACGCAGCGCTCCACGACCTGAATGGGGCAATTGGCCGGGATACCTAACTGCTCCAGGAGATCGGCGCCGCCGGATTTTGAAGTGATGGCCCGGTTGCCATGTTTCAGGACCACCACCCCGGCGGCAGCCACGATGAAGCTGGCGATCGTCGAGACATTAATTAACTCAAGACGGTCGCCTCCGGTCCCGCACAGGTCCATGGTCGGCTGGTCACCGAGCTGGAGCCTTGGCCGGATCGCCAGGGCGGTAAAAGCCTCCGCGAAATACCCCAGTTCTTCACCGGTCTCGCCCTTGGTCTTGAGCGCCACCAGAAAGGCCGCCTTATCCTCCTCGGAGACCGTCTCGTCCGCAAGCTGGCGTGCAGCCGTCCGGACTTCCTCGCGGCTGAGGTCAACGTCCGCGACCAGCCGGTCAGTAAGCTCTTCCAAAGGAGAATGCGGCGTGGAATCGGGTATCGACATCGAGTTGAATGGAACCGAACGGAACTGAACGGAACTGAACGGCTGAGCGGGCGGGATCGTGCCCAACCAAGGCCGGTACGGCGGCCCGGGCCGGGCTTTCCCCGGCGGATCAGGACCCGGCGGCGAAAAGCTTGGTTTCGATTTCAGGCGGCAACGTAAGCTCCGTCAGGCGCAACCGGGGCACGTCAAACCCGTACTCGGCTCGAGCCGCTTCGGCGACTTCGGGCAGGAGAATCGCGCCGAGGTTCGCCATCTCGCGACGCCACCGGTCCAGGCCGATCTGCGCGTCGCGCGCCGCTTTAATGATCAGGTTAACCATGCGCAACCGGACCGAGTCGCTGAACTCGCCCGCATGGAACGCCTGGTCGGCACCAGCAACCTCCGTCAGAAAACGGCGCGGATGAACAATCTGCGCGTCAAAGTCACCCGCAAACCGGATCGGCACCCGCTCGTGAACGATATTGCCCCAAAAGATGGCCTGATAAGTCCGGAACGGCACATTCGGGATCAAACCCGTGTTAAGAAAGTAGAGATCCAATTGAAAGGGTTGCCCGGCGCCATAGGGCCAGATGCTCAGCCGGTTGAGGATCGGGAGGGTTTCCCTGGTGAGAACGTGCTGCCCGGGGCCGAACTGGTCGCCGTATTCTCCGCGGTAGACGGATTGGGCAATTTGCTCCGGCCGCACGTGCAGGATCGCGCCCGGCGCGATCTTCCGGTCTTTAAAAGGGTAACGGACGGAGAGCAGGTCCGGCCGGGCCCAATCCATCCGTAGTTCCCGGATCAACTCGTGGTGGAAGAATCGGCCAAAAGGCATGGGGGCTTAAACGCTTGCACCTACTTTAATGTCATGGGTGACGAACAGGATCGTTTTTTTCTCTTTTTGCCAAATCGCAGTCAGGTCGGCTCGCATTGTCAGTCGTGTAATAAAGTCCAGGGCGCCGAACGGTTCATCCATAAAGATCAGGGCCGGGTTCGCCGCCAGTGCCCGGGCAATCTCAACGCGCTGGCGCGTCGCCTGCAAGAAACGCCTCTTTCAGTTCCGGCCAACCTGGAAGCGGATGGGCTCAAACAGCCTCATGCGCCGGAGAGGATCGGGGAACACCCTGAGGATGTCTAGCGGAAAACGCCGGCGCAGCGGTTTGGCGGTCACGGCGCCACGGCAAAACGCGGCGACCACGGCGCATCCACAGATTAAAAAGCTCCGGTCATCCGCAGAACACGCACTGGTTACGCGTTACTCGATACCCGGCACCCGGCAGCCGCAATCAATTCAGCCAATCCGTCTCGAAAGGATGGGTACACCGGCTGCCAACCCGTGGCCCGGAGCCTGGCGTTACTGACGGCTTTATTGGTCCACGCGCGTTTGCGGTTGAAGTTGCGTGGTCCGAAGGAAGGCAGCGGCCGGTTAAGTTCGCCGCAGACCCACGCGAACCAATCCCGTTGGCGTACGGGTTCATCGTCAACGACGTTATAGACGCCCCCTTTTGCCCATTGCGCCAGGTGAATAAGAGCGCCCGCCGCATCGGCCTGATGCAGATTGTTCAAGAAACGTTCACCATCGCCCTCAAGTACAGCGGTGCCCTCAAGCAGTTTGTCCAAGGGAATGCAGCGACCCGGCCCGTACAGCCCGGCCAGGCGGGCCACCGTGCCTCCGTGCGATAGGGCGAGCCGCTCAGCTTCCAGCAGGATTCGGCCGGTTTCACGCTCGGGCTCAGCCGGCGCTGCTTCGTCCACGGTTGAACCGTCCTGCTGACCGTAAACTGAAGTCGAACTGCAGAACACGAAATGCCCGCAGGTTACGTTCTGCAGGACGTTCCTGGTCCCTTCGAAAAATACCGCACGGTATGCCGGCGCGCCACCCCGGCCGGAACTGGCGCAATGGAACGCGATCGAATAGGAGTGCTCCGGCAAACCGGCGAAGGCTTCCGGCCGGCTGATGTCAGCGGCGCAGGTCAGGAAAGGTTCGGTGGCGGTCAGCCGCGCGGCGCTTTCGGCCGATTTCGTAAGGGCAGTAACCCGAAACCCAAGTTCGACGAGGCGCCTCGCCAGCAGCCCGCCCACAAACCCCGGACCGATAATCAAGGCGTTGTTTGCAGCCATGGGTGTCGTCTTCCCTCGCCGTGGCGCCGTGTGAACTCTTCGGCTGTGGCCGCCGTGTGATTACGAGCGGACCTGGCCGGACCCGCGCACGATGTACTTGTAAATCGTCAACTCCTCCAGGCCCATCGGACCGCGGGCGTGCACTCGATTGGTGCTGATGCCGACTTCCGCCCCGAACCCGAAC
>JAFAUY010000037.1 GCA_019243005.1 Verrucomicrobiota bacterium
TTCACGGTGAAATCCCGCCGTTCCGCATCCTCTTTCGGGGTAGAGAAAACGACGCTCTCGGGCCGGCGGCCATCGATGTACTTGCCGTCCGCCCGAAAAGTCGCGACTTCAAACTCAAAACCTTGTTCCAGGACCCGAACGACGCCGAATTGTGCGCCGACCGGGATCGTGCGGGAGAAGAGTCCCTGCACGATCTCCGGTTCGGCCGCGGTTACGATATCGATGTCCTTGGGCGGAACGCCTCGTAAGGCGTCGCGCACGCAACCTCCGGCGAAGAAACTGGTATACCCGCGTTGCTGGAGCCGGGCCACGATCGAGATCGCGACGTCGCGCATGCGCGCGCTGCGCTCTTCCGTGCAGGCCATCATGCGGCTTCAGCGATGGAATCGGAACCGGCGAGGTACTGCAGGTCAGCCCTGGCGGCCTCCAGCGCCAGGTGAAGCGGCAGGTGCAGCTCCAGGTAAACCTGGGTTAAAGCCGCGAATTGTTCATCGCGGTTCAACGTTTCGCAAGCTGGCGTCGTCTGGTCTTGCATGGCTTTCTCCTTTCATTTGTGTCCGTTTGCGACCAGCGGCGTAAAAAACCCCACCACTGGTTCGCAGCGGTGGGGTTATCGCAAATTTGTTCTTTAATCGTTTACGACGTCCTCACCGCGAGGGGGCGTTTGCGTTGGCAGAGCACAATGGCGTAACGCCATACCGCGTCCGGCATTGCGGATGTCACTGTCGTTGCCATGGCGGCGTGGCCCATCGACCGCAAGGATACCAGCACGGAAAGTAAGTGCAATCACTTTGTAATTTTTGAACGCGTTCTCATTTTGAAGACCTTCTCAAAATGTACCGTCTAACCCTGCCAAAACCTTCGCCGTGATGGCTCGGGTGGAATCGACCGGCAGCACGGCGCTGAGCCAACGGATCCCTTGTGTATGGAAATCATTATGGAACCGCCGTCGGAAGACAAAGCAGCGAGCATTCGAGGAAAGCGCACGACGAGCGTCCGTCTCGACAATCTGGATGAACTCGAGAGCATCGTGCGTGATTTCGGGTTTAAGGATCGCAGCCACTTTTTCCAGCTTTGTACGGACGCGCTGCTGCAGGTACATCACAGCCATGGGCGGCTCGACTGGCCGCCGAAGTTTGTGGTTCGCGAGTAGGCGCGCCGCGCCGGCTTCCGGCGCCGATCGACCAGCTTTTCCGGGCGCCAACGGCACATTCCTCCCCGTTTGCATCGGTTCAAGGGAGCCACAAAAGGCGCACCGGCACCCCGTCCAACGTGACGGGACATTGCGCCGAGGCTCATCTGGATGGCCAGACTTAGGGCTTCAAATGGATCGATCGCCATTCGCCACAAAGGAAACCGTCTCGGAAAAGACCGTGGTAAGGGCTTCGGCCAATTGGGCCGCGTCTTTTGCAATCAGTTCGGGGTTGGGCAACCCACCGCTGCAGGTGGCTTTCGCAACGTCGTACGCGATCGGTAATGCCTGCAAAAGGGCCTGGGCATAAAAGTCTTTGTAGGTCATACGCCCTCTTTAGCCACGGTGCGATGCCGGCTGCAACTCCGCACGTGCAAAAGCATGGCCGATCGGCCCCGGGCGGGTACCTCATTCCGGCCGGTTTTCACGGCACCGGTAACGCGTGCTTGCCGGAATCTCGGGACCGAGTACCGTCCCCAATTCCACCCGCGGTGAACGATACCTTGGACAATGCCGTAGAAAAGCGCCCTTAGCTCAGCCGGATAGAGCAACGGATTTCTAATCCGTGGGTCGCAGGTTCGAGTCCTGCAGGGCGCGCTGCCATAAACCCTTCAGATTGAGAGACTTTCATTGACTCACTCGGGCGATCATGTTTATTCCCTTGCGGCTCAGGAGCAACCCCCGCGCCGACCTACGGTATAAATGCAAACGATCCCAACCGCCCCAAGCCCGGTTCGGGGGCCGCCAAACCGGTCCATCGGTTTAGGAAACCGTTGAGCGTGGGTCGGTAGCCCGTCCGCGAGTCGAAGCTGCTCTTACGCCGAGCGCGCCACGGCCCCGGCGCGGGTCGAGGGGCCCTTTGGCCTGCTCGGCGTCGCTGGCCCGCACGGGCGTCCGGGATGGCGGGGCCCTTGCAAGGCCCGCTGCTCAATGACTTGCACGTCGGGCGCCTCCAGGCAGCTCTCCCGGCCGGGTTCACGCACCCACACCACATTGACCTGTCCCTCGGCTTGCGTGCCTCACCAGCTAAACGTGCCGGACCCGGCCCCACGCGCCCCAACGCCTTCCCAAAGCCCAGGGATCACGCCCGTCCCCGGCCCAAGCAGGCCAGCGTTTTGCCACCGTTTTTTCAGCGTTGTACCCAGCACGCTGTCAGCAGTGCGACTAAGGATCGCCCGGGTTGGTGAACTTGAACACGATCCCGGCAGCCGCACCCCCGGCAAAATCGGCCAGAAAATGGATCCAGAGATTCGAAAATTGAACCAGTTGCATGATGCCGATGCCCAAAGCCACTGCCGGATTGAAGGCGCCGCCCGAGATCGGTCCCACGGCGAAAGCGCCGGTCATCACGGTCATGCCGATGGCCAGCCCAAAAAAGGAATTGTTGGCGTAGGCTTTGGCCGTCGCGGTGTTCAGCACGACGTAGGCGAGGGCAAACGTGAAGAGAAACTCGGCCAGG
>JAFAUY010000271.1 GCA_019243005.1 Verrucomicrobiota bacterium
TCGGCCAAACGCGTCGGTTCAGGCAGCCGGTACCGGGTACACATGTTGAGGACCAGGTCGCAGGCCGTTGTGACGGACACCCGGTGCCCGGGCGAGATGTAAAGGGGTTTGACCCGATCGCGCGTACGCAGCACGGTGCCCACCACCCGGCCGCGGGAAACCAACTCGCTGAAGGACCCACGGGTCAGGCCAGGTTCCTGTCGCGCCCGCAGCCGGAGACTGCTTTTGGCGCAGCCGATGGTGGGCACGTCGAATAAGAAACCGACATGGGACGCCAACCCGAAGCGTCGCGGGTGAGCAATGCCGTGGCCATCGCAAACGAGCAGGTCCGGTTGGAGGGTCAACTTGCCCAGGGCAAACTCAATGGCAGGTATCTCGCGAAACGAGAGTAAGCCGGGAACATACGGGAAACTGATGCTGCTTTCGGCATGCACCAGTTCTTTAACCTGCAAGGTTACGGCGTCGAGAATGACGGCAGCCGCAATGGCGAGGGATTTGTCCTCCCGGTAAGCCACGTCCACGCCCCCGACCAGCCGCAGGGGCACCGGGAATTCGTCATGGATGATCAACCGGGTCGCCAGCTCCTTCTGCAACGCCACCGCCTCATCCGGGGTCAGATCCCAGCGATGGCGACGCACAGGTTGCACGAATCAATCAAAGCCGGGCGAGGACGCCGAGTTTGCCTCCCGGCCGGTCCTCCCCCCGGCGCTCAATACCCGGAAGGGAAGTCGCCGGTGACGTAGCGTTCCAGGTTATCGATCGCGTTTCGTTGCGCCGCGATCAGCCAGGCCAGCAGATCGCCAATGGATAAAATTCCGATCAGTTTGTTTCCCTCGAGAACCGGAAGATGGCGCACACGGTTTTCGGTCACCCTCTGCATGCATTCGCTCACGCGGTCATCAGGATCCGCCGTGACGAGCCGCTGGGTCATAATGTCTCTCACCGGCGTCTCCTTCGAGGATTTACCTTGTAAGATAACTTTTCGAGTGTAATCGCGCTCCGAAATGATTCCGACCAGTTGATCATTCTGGACGACAGGTAGCGCCCCGACATTCTTTTCAGCCATTAACTGGATGGCTTCAAAGACCGTTGCATCTGGAGCGATTGACCAGACAGCAGATCCCTTATTAGCCAGGATCGAGTTGACGGTGCCAGTGACTTCCATCATAGGGTAACTATACGCGTTGAATCGGGCCGGTCGATCACTAAATCTTAGAGATCGGGGCGGCAGAGACGTGGTCGGGATCGCTCGCGTTTTCCAGCAACTTCACCACGAGCGCGGCACTGCCGGTCGGTGATCCCCAGCAACCCGTCCTCGCCCCAGCGGTACGTACGGGCGGCCGCGTGCGCGTGCGGAAAATAGTCCCAACAATTGCCGGAGGCGGAATAATCCTCACGCACGGTGGCCCATTGCCGCTCAGCGAGGTAGGGTCCCCAGCGTTTCCAGTTTCGCTTGCGCCGGCTATCTTCCCAAAGGCGAATCTGTTCGGCGGTCGGCTTCACGGTTGAATCGCGGTGGCAGTCAGCGGGATCTACCCAAAACGAGCCAGGCACGGGCTCCCGAGGTATGGAGCGTTGGTGCCCGCCGACGAAATTCGGCCGGTAAACGATCGATCGGCACCACCAGACAGACCGGTTCGACCCCCTCAGGCAGGTCTTTCTGGATCGTTTCCAGGGCCGCGCGTCGGGCCGTTTCCTCGGCGATAGACCAAGCCGCCTCCCCTGAGTCCCCGGGGACGGGGGTTGCGACAAATCCTTCCGGCTCGACCTCGACGAGGACCGAGTGGCCGTCCAGCGGTAAATCGTGCGTTTCCGCATCAAATCCCGGGGGCGACTCGAAGGAGATTTTGAAGGTGAAGGGGTGTTGTGGCTTGGTAAGTCTGATATCTTTTCCTCGGTTACGCTCTCGTTGCCGAAAGCGAAGCGTTGCACAGCGAAGCGCGGTGAATTGGGAGCATTTCATGTGCCATGGGCTCACAACCGAAAAAAGCGCTTTCCCAGGCACCTTCTCCGCCCTGGCGGCGTGACGGCACCGGCGTCACGGTCACATCGCGGGCACTGCGGAGGAG
>JAFAUY010000415.1 GCA_019243005.1 Verrucomicrobiota bacterium
GCATCCGAGCGGATCTTCAATGTCGTGGACCAGGCACTTGTTGCAATACGTGCACGGATTCCGGGGAAAATCCGCGCCGCTCTGGAAGATCTGAGGCAGATGATTGTTCGCGATGAGTGGCCGGGCGATCGAGACGGCGTCGCAGTAGCCGGCCTGAATGGCCTTCCGGATGTACGAGGCCTGTTGAAATCCGCCGGTGCAGATTACCGGCGCTTGATCCAACCCGAGCGTCCTGGCCTGGTTGGCGAGGGCCTGCCTGATCTGCCGCGCATCAGCCAGGCTCACCCCCTGATAAGCGTCGAGCAACCGCTGCATGCCGGCAGGCGTCAAGCCCCGCGTGATCAGGGGCTGCTTCACCTTGGGCACGTTGAGCGCCTGACCTTTGACCTGCTTCTGCACGCGCAGCCACATCGTTCGAAACAGCCATGCGCCCAGCGCGTGGCGGAACAGAATAAAATTGCGTAGCGTATGCGTACCGCTGGAGATAACCGTTTCGTAGGTTCTCGCCAACACCTCCGTCGGAAAATCGCCCGGAGGATTCAGCGGATGCGGAAAACTGCTTCCCGTCGAGACATGGAAAGCGTCGGGACCCTTCACTTTACTCCAGACCGCCTCGTCCTCGCCGGCGGCCCTGGCCCATTCCACCGGGTGATACGCCCACCGGCAGATCTGAATCGATTCCGCCAGGCGGTTTCCGCCTTTTTCCCAGGGAAGAACGGCGTTGTTCCGTTCGGCGGCGCTGATCTTGACTTGAAAATGAAAATCGTCTCCGACCTGCCGGCGGATTTCCTTGATCGCCTCCAGCAGGAACCTGGCCCGGTTCGGCAGCGAGCCGCCGTATTGGTCGTGGCGGTCGTTGATGCCTGAACTCAGGAACTGGGTGAAAAGGTAACCGTTTGCGCTGTGGGTTTCCACGCCGTCCGCCCCTGCGGCACGGACCCGGCGGGCCGCTTTCCCGAAGAGCTCGACGGTTTCCTGAACCTCTTCCAGGGTCATGGCCTGGCAACGAAACCCATGCAGCGGTTCGTACTGGCTCGTCGAACTCAGCGCCTTGTTATATACGTTTTCCACCCCGCCGTTATCGCGTTGGCGGCCGGAATGGCTGATCTGAATGATGAAACGGCAGTCGTGCTGATGAACCCGCTCCACGACCCGCTTCCAGAAATCGATCCGGTCGTCGGAATCGATCGTGGCGTAGTTAGGCAGGATTCGTCCCCGGATGGTGACGGGCACGAACGACGTGATGATCGCGCCGACGCCGCCCCGGGCAAACTTCTCTTCCCAATTGATGCGCGCCTCCGTGCCCGACCCGTCATAGTTATCGAAGCGACCCGAGATGCTCGACCGAAATATCCGGTTTTTCGCTTCAAAATTTTTCCCGATCCGTAGCGGTTCGAAAATGATGTCTCCGGCCATAAATTAACCCCATTTGGCGTTCCTGGTACAAATGCGATTGGTGAGGGTTGTTTGCTTGCTGAGTGCGGGTAGTTTTGCCGTGCTGCCCGAGCGCCGTTCCACCCGCCTTTCAGTAAAGCGGGATACGCCCAAGCTTGATTCGAAATTCATTGAAGGTATGCGGGAGCGGCTTCGCGGGACGCAGGGCCGGGCGGCGCAACCGGTACCGGCTGCCACGGAGCAATTCGACGAGAACGGCCGTTCCGATGAATAGCGCCAGGTTTTTTCCGGCGCAGACCTGCTGCCCGTTGCTCAGGTGGTTGAAGTGGTAGTTCTCCTCACTTTCCAGCCAGAGTTCCGGTGAAAAACGGTCGGCGAAGTAGTGCTTTTCCGAATCGCGATGGAGGAAGGTGTTCAGGATAATCACCTGGGTGTTTGCCGGCACCGGCTGGCCACCCAACTGGTCGTCGGCCAGCATGAGGCGGGCGAGCATCGGCGTGGTCGGCCAGAGGCGCATGGCCTCCTGCAGGCATCCCCTGAGGTACTTCAACGAAGCCACTTCGGCACCGGAAGTGAACGGTTTTCCGGCGAGTTGCCGCCTGACGCGCTCCTCGACCTTGGGATGGGCAACGATCGCGGCCAGGGCCCGAAGCGTGTTCGTGGCCAGCGTCTCCATCGTGGCGAACATCCAGTGCGGCACCTGGTTTTCCTGGCGCGTCAACGGACTGGACGGCGCGTGCGGACAAAGCGCGCTGAGGCTACCCGGTTCCGGCGCAGCCAGGTGCGCCCGGATCCGTCGGTAGAACGCATCGAAGTCCTTCGATTTCTTCAACAGGAAAACCCGGTTACTTTCCCGCATCATTCTCTCGAGACGATCGGTCAGTTCCGTTTCGGACCGGGCCGAGGCACCGAAAATCACCTGCAGGGTGACGCGTTTGAAGAGCCGGTCGAAATCTTCCCAGCCAAGCCCGTCAACTTTGTCTTCCAGCAGGGCCCTGACTTCAGTCCGGATGATCTCGAGGAACGCGTCGCCGTACTCGTGCACGGTACGGTCGGAATTCAGGACGGCTTCATTGAAACGCCGGCGATCTTTCCACTCTTCCCCCCGTGAAATGGTCAACGCGTTCGGTTGGAAGTGCGACATGCCCCGGTGCTTCAGGTCGGGGTCCGCATAGATGTACGGCGAATTATCCAGGACATGTTTGATGCCGTCATAGTCAAATACGCACAGGGCCTTGTTCTGGAGCAGGTAAAGGTAGATGAAATCGCTTCCATGTTTGGCGCGGAGCCGCTGGCAGAACCGGACCACGAGACGATCCGTGTGCAAGGCGTCGAAGAACCGGCTCCAGAAATGGTTCTTCGTGAAAATGCCCCGCAGGAAATACGGAACGGTGTGGAGCAGATTGAACGCCACGTTTTCTGACAAAGAAGCGCTGGGGATCGGTTGCACGGGCGACGTCTTTCCGGTCAGGATCGTAGGTTGCACGGGTCTCACTCGAAATCCGCCGTGAGCGCCGGCGAGACGCGTCAGGCCGGGTTATCCCGCGATCACCTGCCAGGGGGCGAAGGCGTTATTGACTTCGCGGAGCGCCGGGCGGAGCTCGGGGTAATGCCGGAGCAAAACACTTTTCATGTCGTTGTTGTTAATCCACTCCAGGCCTGCCGGCGTGTAGATCTCGGGACGGAAATCGGAGCTGAAGAAACGATCGGCCTCGAGGCGCCGCGTCGCCATCAGGATGAAGATACGAAACGCCGTGTCGCTGAATCCGAATCCCGCCGGCAGGTCCTCCGCGAACATGCCCACCATCACATCCACCCGGTTCACGTCGCCCCCATAGACCTCTTTCAGTTCCTGGGCCCAGATCCGGTTGGAAGTGATTTCCTCGAACGTTGTCACCGGCGGCTTGTGCAGCAACCGGCGAAATTCGTTGTAGCGCGGCACCCCGCGTTCACGGTCCCGCATGATGTCCACGGAAGCCAGATCGAGGTAAACCTGGTTGCCCTGATCGTCTTTGAGCAGGTTGTTTTGCTCATCCCTCATTTCGAGTTTCCGGAGGAAGCTCGGGTAATTATGCAGGGTAATGGCGCCGGGATGTGAGATCCCGAACGAATAAAAAATGTCCTCCATCGTCGTGCCGTCATCCAGCAGGTGCCCTGCCTTCTCGAACGCAACGTCCGGAAAATCCAGGTCCTTCAGATGCGCGCCGTCCGTGACCCGGTAAAATCTCAGCTTATCGGGGATGAGCGGATGCAGGCGGTACACCGACACAAACTCCTCGGTGAGCGCAAACGGGACCCCATGCAGTTCGGTGGCCGACCCCGGAACGCCGCTGATGATCACATTATCGCTGATTCGGCCGCACAGCTTGCGAATGCCCTCGCCGGCCAGTCCCCACCAGTTGGCGTTCATGGCGATCTTCAAGGTGGGATGCGCCAGAATGCCGGGCGTCCACTCGACGGTATGAATTTTCGCCATCAGCGCGGTGTTGATCAGCCGGGCCGTGTCAAAAAGTTGATCTTTCGACCAGTACGGGTACTGCCGGCGCAAATGATCGAAGATGGCGTTGTGTTCCCTGGCAAACAGGGTGTGCAGGAGCGCAAGTCCCACCCACCAGTTGTCACTGAAACCGGTCCGTGGTCTGCCGGTGGTCGGATCCGTCGGCAACAGGTGGGCTTTGCCTTCAATTTCCAATTTGCCGGGATCACGCGCGTTTTTAAGTGCCTGGGTCTCCTCCTCGCTATTGCCGTAGATTTGCGAGGCATCCCACCAATGGGACTCGCGATTGCGGTAAGTCGGCGGCATCTCGGACTCTTCGGGCCTGCGCGTCGGATCAGGCGGAGTTCGCGGTATGCGCATCGTCGATCCGCCCGGCCAATTGTCATTGCGGTCGAGCGGCACGCGGAAGTCGTCGGCCGCCGGTGTTCCGCGCTCATGGGAAAACCAGTCGTGCGTTTGAAATTGAATCCAGGCCGCCGCCAGCAGGTTCAATGATTCCGCGGGCCGGAAACTTTCGCGGGCCAGCAGGCGCTGGCTGACCACGCGAGGGCTTGGCGCCATGATCGCGGGCTCGGGAAACGTGAATTGCCGGGGGACGTTTCGGCCGAACCGTTGTCCGCCGGCACCCATCTCGGGCCGTTGCAAATTGTTACAGGTCCCTTCAGAACGGCGCGCGTACACCCAATGCGGGTCACAGGTTACCGGTGGATCCGGCGCGCCCGGCGCGGAAGTATCGTACAAGTTTTCCGACTGCAAGACGTGGCGGAAGGACATTAGGTTTATCGCGCCCAACCACGTCGGCAGTTTATGCCAGGGGCAAAACCGGTTAACGATCGCGAATAGTTGTTCTGTAAGGCGCGATAGGATCGACCGCTGGCCTGCCTTTTCGGACGGGCCCGCCAGTTGCCGAAAAATCGAAGTGGCCAGGACTGCTCCCGCAAATAAAAGGCCCGGGATCACCACCCAACTGCT
>JAFAUY010000077.1 GCA_019243005.1 Verrucomicrobiota bacterium
CAAACGGCAACGATACGCGGTCATGCGGGTTTTTGTTTCACCACCGCCCGAGCTTCCGCGACCAGCAGGTTGCACGCTTCTGCGCACAGGATCGGCACGTGGGCACCGTCCTTGCGTCCGAGTTGGTCCTGGCGGGGGTCGAACTTGCTTGCCGGCAGCGAGATAACCGGTTGTGATTGGCTGATCCGCCACAGGATCGTCCGGAGACAACCGGTGTCCGACCGGCAAAACCGGCCGATCATCCGGTCGGCATCGTCGTCGGTGATCTTGCGGGTGACCCGGTACATGCCGGTCTGGCGTTCCAACGTTTGCCTCAGATTTGTCACCCGCAGCTTGCCGGAGCGCTCTGCCAGCCAGTTGACCAACGCGCCGGGGTAAATGAAATCCAGGGCCCGGCGGAGATCCTGGCTCGAACGGGTTTGGAAGGACCATCCTCGCCTCAGGGTGGGAGCGCCCTTCAGGGGGCGATAGTTCCCGGCGGCATCGTAACGGACCCAGTCGCGAACTTCTTCGGCCGCAGCGAAGCGGTGCGGTACGGCGTCCACGCCAAGCCCGCCGCGTGCGTCGGCCTGATGTTGCAGGGTGAAAACGTTGTCCGGGGAACCTGACACCAGGACCTCACCCACGTACCATGGTCCTTGACGGCAGAGTTGTTCGAGCGCCGCGACGATCATACGGCTGCATCTGCGCAGTGGGCCGCATCGAAGCGGGCGACGGTGTCCAGGATGATGTCGGCAAACGCCGGTTCGGTACCGATCGCGCTGGCGTAGTACAAAACGCGGTTCCCGACGCGGTACGGGTTGTGGCGGAACACCTCCTGCCGGCTGGCGGCCGCGGTCGGCTCGCGTTCGATCCCCAGCAGCACCGGGATATCCTGGTAACTGTGCAGCCCGTCGGAGATGAAGAAGGGTACGACCACCACAAATCTCTGGCTGGTGAGCTCCTGCCATTTTGCCACCAACGGTTCTTCCTCCATGTAAGTGGCCAGTACCTCCGGGTAAAGGCGTTGCCGCTGGAGGAGCGCTACCTGTTTTTTCGCCGCCACCGCCGAGTTCTCGTTCAAGCCGGTGCCGTGCGCGACGATGACGAGCGAGGTTTCAGCCGGCGGAACGCCAGGCGCGACTTCCCGCGCCCGGCGAAGCAGCAGTTCCAGCATGCGCGGGTCGTTGCCGACCGGTTCGCAGTATTTGACCGTGCGGCTGCCTTTTCGCGTGATCGGGCCGTCCAGCTCAAGTTCCCGCGGGATCACTTTTTCAGTAAAATAACCTTCGCTGATGAAGTTCGGCACCACATAAATGTCCTCAGCCTCAACCATCGGCAGCACCTCCCGCAGGCTCGGTTCCTCTTTCCAGAAGGCACAGTAAACCTCGCCGAAGACGCGCCGGCGCCGAAGCGTTTCCTGGTGCGCATAGGTCGGCGCGCTCGAGTCCGGGTTTTGCGTCGAGCCGTGGCCGACGATGATCAAGGCGCTCTCTCTTTTGTTGAGAGTGGTCATAACGGGTAACTGGTAGCGGGTAACGAGTAACGCGCAACGGGTAGCGGGTAAAGGAGCAGCGAGCATCGGCCGTAACGAGGAACGCGTGACGGGTAATCAGTAGCGCGTAACGGGTGCTGGAAACTGGCGGGAGGCCCGGTCGTTGCTGGCGAATGCAAATTCGCACGGCGTGACGTTTTCTTCCGTAACACGTTACTCGTTACGCGTTACCCATTACCCGCTACTCCCAGCACGCTTGGCGCGGGCAGGTCCCAGACTTTCCAGTACCGGAGGTATTCCGATCGAGGAAGACAAACGTACCGGGGATATTGGTCGGCCCGCAACCATCTGATCAGGGTCACCAGGTCGCTTTCGGCCATCGTCGTGCAACCGGCCGACGGCCGGTCCGGTCCGCGCCGGATGTGAAAGAAAATGGCGCTGCCGAAGCCGGGGGTCGGCGGATCGGCATTATGGCGGATCTCAATCAGCCACCGGTAGGCGAAATCTCCCTGGCGCATCCGGTTTTTGGCAAACCAGGGTGGAGCACGTTGGGGGTCAACGACCACCACGTGACGGTTGTAGTTCGGATCATTCACGTCGTCGACCCAGGCATCGGCGAGGCCTACGGTGCGATACGGGTAAGTGGCGCCGGGGGGCAGGCTTTCGTCGTACGTGTAGATCGTGCCCAGGCGGAAGACCCCGGCCGGGGCCCGGCCGTCACGCTCCACTTTGACCGGACCGTCGTCGTGTCCCTCGATTTCGCCCCGGCCCCAGGCCAGCCCGTGCTTGCCGAACAGCACGGGAACCGGTGGACCGGCCGGTTCCCAGTTGGTCCCCCGCCGATCCAGGCGCCAGAGCCTTCCATGCATGCTGTCCCAGCCTGGTGCGATGCCGATAATAAGCTGCCCCGTCTCCGGGTCGAGGTGGTCGGCGCCTGCAGCCGCCGGGGTCAATGACAAAAATGCCACCAACGCCACCCGCGCAAAAATTCCACCAACGACCGCCCTTGGTTTGCGGCGTCCTTGGCACTCTGCGCCTTGCATTGGCTCAATCGACGAATGGCGGAAACAGAAGAACGCTACGAATGATCCGCTTCCCATTTTTGGCATTTTTCGGCTTGTGGCATTCGCGGCATTTTACTCGACACCCGGCACCCGTTTACCCGTTTCCCCGTAGTTGCCGGTGCAGGCTGGCCAGCAGCAGAATGAGGAACGCCATCGTGAAACCGTTAATCACCAGGGAGTTGAACCAGAAAATGTTAAACACGTACCCGAAAACGTGTTTCTCGGGCCCGAAAAACACGTTTCGAGGCCGCGTGGTGTAATCGCGCTGCTTCATCTGCGCATCGGTCAGCATGTCGGCGATCTTACGGTTTTGGAAAAGCTGTTCGGCCGTGACCCGGTTATGGTGGCGGTCAAACTTCGCTTCATCCAGGGGCGCCCCCTTGATGATCGCGTCGATCTCGTCGAGGCGCCGGTACACCTCGGCCGTGTCCCGGCCGCCCAGACCCGACAGTATCGCCAGGGTCTCTTTCAAGTCGTCCAGGTGATCCTCCTCCTTGGCATCCAGGCGCGGCTGCCGGGCGAGTTCTTCGATCTTTGCCGTCAGCAGGTCCTGCCGGCGCGTGAACGGGTTGAGTTTGGCCTGCGCATCCACCATCGCCTCATACGACCAGCGCATCGGGATGAGTTGGCAGATGAAGGGCACCTGGACGTTCTGCGGTTTGCCCACCACGCCCGCCTGCTGCACTCTCGCGGCCTGATCACGGTTTAAAAAGTAGAGAAAATCCAGGTTCCGGTTCATTTCCTCATACTTGATGAGGGCGCCGCCGAGGATGATCTGCGGGATCAGCACCAGGGGCACGATGTTGGCGGCCGTCTTCGAGTCGTTTACCAGCGAAGAGATTAACAGCCCGCCGGCGATCCCGCTCACGGCGGTGATTCCCATGAACCAGACGTAGGGCCAGAACATCCCTCGAATTTCCAGGATGCTGTTGCCGATCAGGATGAACAGGATGCTCTGGACGATCGCGAACAGCGAGAGCGAAAAGAACTTTGACAGAATGTAATAGGGCAGGTGGATGTTGAGGTTTCGTTCCCGCGCCAGGATCGTCCGGTCCCGGATGATGTCATCGGCGCTGTTGGTCAAGCCCAGGAACATGGCCACCACCAGGGCCAGGAAAAGGTACGTCGGGATGTGAAAGGCGGAAGCGAAGTCGTAGCGGCTGGCCTCGGCGTAACGAAGCACGAAGCCGATCAGGGCCGCCAGCAGGGGGGCTTCCACGATCGTCGTCCAGACGTTGGTCCGGTTGCGCAATTTGCTGACGAACGCCCGCCGGAAAATGGTGGTAAACCGGACCCATTCGTCGCGCCACCGGGTCGGTTCCTTTTTCGCCGACGGCGGCGGAAGCAGGGCCGGCGGCTGCTGTCGCACCGCCACCTGGCGCATCTCCAGGATGAGGCGGAACGATTCGTATTTGTCGCGCCAGTAATCGGGCGAGTACCGCCGGGCGGGCACGAGCTGGCCGCGGCTGTTCTCCTCATAAATGACGTCGCCGCTGAGGTCGCGCAGGGGCGTCTCGAGCACGTCGAAGATAAATTCCGGCCGCGTCGTGCCGCAGGCGGGGCACCCGCCCAGTTCGGTCCCGAAGTGCTGCTGGTGCTCGGCCGTCGCGAAGTATTCAAGCATCTCCTGCGGCGTACCGAAAAAGACCAGCCGGCCCCCTTTGTCGAGCAAGGCGGCCTTGCTGAACATATGAAAAATCTTGGACGTCGGCGTGTGGATCGTGACGAGAACGATCTTGTTATGGGACAGGCCGCGGATGATCTCGACGACGTGCTCCGAATCCTTCGACGATAATCCCGAGGTCGGCTCATCGAAGAGGTACACGTCCGCCGAGCTGATCATGTCCAGGCCGATGTTGAGGCGTTTGCGTTCGCCGCCGCTCAGGTATTTTTTGACCGAACTGCCGACCATCGCGTCGCGACGTTCAGACAGCCCCAGTTCGATCAATTTACCTTCGATCCGTCGCATCCGGTCCTTCGCCGAGAGGTGAGGGGAACGGATGGCCGCCGCGTAGTTCAGGTTTTCCAGGATGGTGAGGTGCTCGTCGAACGCATCGTCCTGAGGCACGTAGGCGATGTACTCCCGCAGGCTTTCCAGGCCGTCGTAGAGCGACTGCCCGTTGAGGAGGACTGAGCCGCCCGTCGGCGTGGTCTGGCCGCAGATGGCTTTAAGCAGGCTGCTCTTGCCGGACCCGCTGGCCCCCATGACGCAGACCATCTCGCCCCGGTTCACGGCCAGGGAGATGCCGTCCAGCCCCACGGTGCCGGCATTGAACCGCAGCGACAGGTCGCGCACCTCGAGATGGCTGATGATGTTTCGTTCCTCCTGAATGATGCGCTCCGAAAAATCGCACTTCAGGATTTGCCCGGTATCGATCCGGATCACTTCGCCGTCGCGCAAGGCCGCCGTGTTGCGCACCACGGTCTCGCCGACCATGATGGGGCGGTCAGCCGCGAGGACCTCCAGGACCCCCGTTTTCTGTTCATAATCGCAGGAAATCTTCAGGAGCACATCGCCGCTGGTGCCCGGGCTGAGCAGGATATCGTCTTCTTCGAGCAGCGCCGGGTCATTTGAGACCAGGTATTGCGATTTGGACGTCTTCAGCTGGAACCGGCCGCCCAGGGCCCGGGCCCGGCGTCTTAGGTCGAGGAGGATCAATTCGGCGGAATTATCGAAAACGATGCGATCCTCCAGGCTACCTTCGACGACGGTGCCCGCCCGCAACGTCACCCCATGGAAGGAAGCTTCCACATTCTTCAACGCAGTGACCTTGACCTTGAGCCCGAATTGGACCTCAAGACAGCTGTCCCGGGTGCGCGAACGTTCCAGCTGCACCTCATCGTTCGGCGTGACCGTGACGTAAATGTGGGGCAGAGAAACGTTTTTCTTGGCGTTGAAGTACAGGACCAGGTCCTGGTGGCTGATCACCTGTTCGCCGATGATGATCCGTTGCCCGGGGTAGATCCGGCAGAACTCGCCCGGTGCAAGTGCCTGGCCGCGGACCATCAGAGGCCGGGCGCACAGGTTTTTGCAGAGAATGAGTTCGTGGTACCGGTAGGCCATCAGCCGTTCGTCCGGCCCGAGTTCTTTTACCTGCACCTCGGCCGTCGGCACCGAGCCAAACACGAGAGATTCCAGCGGCGACGTCCCGCGCTGGTAGACCGACGTGTCGGCGGTGTCGGCCGCATTGAGCTGGTAAACGATGTCGATCGCCTGCGCCGCCATGCCCAGTTGCGACATGAACGAGTAGTAGGCGATGACCTGTTCCTGCTGCATGCCGGCCCTGGCGATCAGGTCATAGAGCTGAACGCCGAGCATGATCTTGCGGTCCAGGCTGAGCTCTTCAGCCAGCCGGTGGGCCATCGCGGACAGGTCTTGCGGTTCGTTCAACGCCTTCTGGAACAGCGCGCGCAGCTCTGAATACACCGCCTCCGGGTAGTCATAGCGCAAAAAGCCCAGGGAGGAATCGATCTCCTCCTCCAGGATGCGGCCGTCCACTTTGGAAAATCCGGCCAGCACCTGGATCAGCAACGGCAAAAGGTTGCGGTTTTCCGGCTTGTTCCGAGGGCGTCCCAGCATCCGGCGCACCGTCGTCTCGGCCAGTGCGCGTGCTTGTCGAACGAGGGTGCTTTTTCCGTCGCCTGATAAATCCAGGGTTTGAGCCATCGCGGATTCGAGGTTAACTTTGTAAGCTTGGAGAAGCAACCGCCTCGAGGATTTCTTGCTGGTCGCGTTCGGTTCTCTTACACTACCCCCAACAGAGTGGCAGCATATGGCTTTAATCTCCAGTTTTAACGAGGACCGGCCGGTGTCGTATTTTCGCGGTTACCCAATTTATTACGCCACCCTGTTGACGATTGCGTATGCGGTGGGAATTGTGGGGACCGCCGTTTGCCAGGCGGCCGGGATTTCGCTCGAGCCTTTTACCTTTGCGCCGCATCGTTCCCTCTTCGGCGGCCAGGTCTGGCAGTTGGTTACGTGTACATTCATCAACGAGCCCGGCTTCTTCAGCATCTTCGGGCTGCTCTTCCTTTACGTTTCGGCCGTCGAGGTGGAGAAATACCTTGGGATGCGCCGGTTCCTGACCCTGTACGGCCTCCTGCTGGCCACCCCGTTGGTCGTGCTGACCGTTTGGATGGCCGTTTTTGGACCAAGTTACGCTTACCTGGGTAATACCGAGGTGGCCATCGGCTTCTTCGTGGCTTTCTGCGCCCTGTACCCCAACGTGCAGTGGTGGGGCGTCCTTCCCCTCAAATGGGTCGGCGTCGGTTGTTTTGTCCTTGCCCTGCTGGTTTACCTGAGCCGGAGCCAGTGGGCCGCCCTCTGCCTGCTCTGCGCCGTCAGCGGCGTCGCCTTCGGTTACATCCGCATGCTGCAGGCCGGCATCCGCCTGCCGCGGGTTCCCCGGCTGTTCGCCCGCAAACCGCGTCCGAAAATCCACGTGGTCAGCAAGCCTGCACCGGCCCGGCCGGTTTCCGCGCCCAAGCAGGCGTCCGAGACCACGGCCGTGGAAATCGACGAGTTGCTGGACAAAATTTCCAAAAAAGGTCTGGGCAGCCTGACGGCCCAGGAACGCGCCGCCCTGGAGCGTGCCCGTGAGAAACTCCTGGAGAAAGACAAGAAGTAGAATAGCAATCAGAGGTAACGAAACCGGCGGGAAGGGTGTCTCCGGCTGGGAGTGGCTGGGTGTCCGGCCGGTTCTTGATGAATTCCGATTCAATCCAGCGTTTGCGCGAGATCGTGCGGCGGCTTCGGGCGCCGGGCGGCTGCCCTTGGGACCGGGAGCAAACGCATGCTTCCCTTAAGCCCCACCTGCTGGAGGAATGTTACGAGCTGCTGGAGGCGATCGATACCGGAAATAACGATCACCTGCGCGAAGAACTGGGCGACTTGCTTCTCCAGGTGATGTTGCATGCGCAAATCGCGGCCGAGGAGGGCCGGTTTTCTCTCGATGACATCGCCGGAGAGCTCGCGGATAAACTCGTGCGCCGCCATCCGCACGTTTTCGGCGAGAATCGCTTGCCCGACAGCGACGCCGTTCTGAGGCAGTGGGACCAGCTCAAGCAGGAAGAAAAAGTCGAACGCCGTTCGGCCCTGGACGGGGTGCCGCCTCATCTGCCGGCATTGGCGCGCGCCCAGAAAGTGCAGGCGAAAGCCGCCCGCATCGGCTTTGATTGGCCGGATGCGGCCGGCGCTTTAGCCAAGGTACAGGAAGAACTCGCCGAAGTCGCGGGCGCGACCGCTGCCGAACTCGAGGGCGAGGTGAGTGACCTGCTTTTTGCCGTCGTTAATTACGCCCGGAAACGCAAGGTCGACGCCGAGCAGGCGTTGTTATCCGCCACCCGGAAGTTTTCCCGCCGCTTCCACGCCGTCGAAGGGTTGGCGCGCGCCCGCGGCCTCGACGCCAGGTCCCTCCGCCTGGATCAACTGGATGCGCTCTGGGACGAGGTCAAGGCGCGGGATGAAGCGCGCGGCATAGGTGAGGGCGAGCCGGGCGCGGGGTGATTCGCCGCCGCGCACCGGGTTTTGCCGGCTACACCCATTCTCAGGATGGTTGAGATGTTTTTGCCCCGGAGGGGCCGCCGGAAAGTAGCCCGGCACTTTAGTGCCGGGTAGGCATTCAAGGAAAAATCCGTCCCGTAGGGACGCTGGGAAGGCGTGGGAAGAGACCCCGCACCGTATCGCCGGGCACTTTGTCCCGCCTTTTTACCTCATCCCAGAGCGCATCCAGTTGATCCAGGCTGAGGGTTTTAACCTCAAGGCCGCGCGCACGCGCCAATTCCTCAACGGCGTGGAACCGGTTGAAAAACTTTCGCGTGGCGGATAACAACGCCTGCTCGGCGTCGATCTTGCGCTTGCGGGCGTAATTGACGACGGCAAACAGCAGGTCGCCCACTTCAGCCTCGAGCTCTGCCCCGGTGGCATCGGCGACTTCGGCGAGCTCTTCGTGGACTTTGGCCAGGGCGCCGGCCGCATCCGGCCAATCAAAGCCGACGCGGGCGGCCTTCGATT
>JAFAUY010000257.1 GCA_019243005.1 Verrucomicrobiota bacterium
GGCTTCAAAATCGCCGCCGCTCCCTTTCAGTTCTGGGTTCCCGACGTTTACCAGGGCGCGCCGACGCCGACCACAGCCTTCCTCTCCGTTGGTTCGAAGGCGGTCGGGTTTATCGTCCTGCTGCGCGTCGTGCAGTCGCTGCAGTCGCTGCCGGCCGTGGGGAATCGAGTCGTCCTGGCCCTGGTGCTGCTCGCGGCCGCGACGCTGATCTATGGTAACATGGCCGCCCTACCGCAGACCAATTTCAAACGTTTGCTCGCCTACTCCAGCATCGGCCATGCCGGTTACCTGCTGATGGCGGTGGCCAGCGTCGGCGTGCAGGACGCCGGCCGGGCGGTGGTCGTTTACCTGGCGGCTTACCTGTTGATGACGCTGCTTTCTTTTCTCGTGCTGATCAATGTGGCCAACCATTCCGCCGGCGACGACATCGCGCATTTCAACGGGCTGGCGCGACGCTCACCGTTTCTCGCCTTCAGCCTGCTGGTCGCCATGATGTCGCTGGCCGGGGTACCGCTGACGGCCGGTTTCCTGGGCAAATTCATGGTCTTCAAAGTCGCTTTCGAGTCCCGGCAATTTTTGTTGCTCGTTCTCGCCGTCATCACCGTCGGGTGCGGCTTTTATTATTACCTGAAAGTGGTCCGGGCCATGTATTGGCAGGCATCGGCCGGGGAAACTTCGGATATCAGTCTGACCCCCTTGTCCACGGCCACCATGGCGGTGCTGCTGGTGCTGATCTTCGCCCTCGGCATTTTTCCGCAACTCGCCCTCGAGCTCCTACGGTGACGCCTAACGCGTAGCGGGTAACGGGTTGCGCTTCGCGGATTCCGGCCGTAAAGCCCTCTTCAGCACCCGTTACCCGCTACTCGCTGCCCGTTAGTCGTTACCGCTTGCGTACAGGCGCGCCAGAGGGCATTTTCGGTTCCTTCTGTATGTTGGATTCGATTCGCAAACGCCAACGCGCGCTCCTTACTTTCATCACCGTCATCGTGATCGTCGCCTTCGCGTGGTTTTATAATCCGGCCACGTTTCGACGCGGCGGAATGGGCATGACGGGCCAACTCGGCAAAGTCAATGGGCACGTGGTCACCATCGAGGAGGTGCAGAAACTCGAGCGCGACCTCAACGTCGCCATGCAACTGGGTCTGTACGATTTGCCCAGCCAGCTCGCCACCGATGGCCGGAGCCGGGATGAACAGGTCATAAGCTACGTTTGGAACCTTTTCATCCTGAGGGATGCCGCCGCCCGCCTCGCGTTGGAGCCGACCCCGGACCAGATCAAAGATGCGGAAAGAAAGCTGGCCGCCTTTCAGACCGACGGGCAATTCGACGGCAGCAAATACCAGAAACTCGTCGAGACCCTCAAGGCTGGCGGGCTGAGCGCCGCCGATATCGATACGGTGGTCACGGACAATCTCCGCCTGCAGAATCTCAACAGCCTTTTGCGTCCGGTTGCTCAGCTCCCGGAAGCCATGTTCAAGCGCGAGTACGAGTTCGCGAACCTGAAAATGCACGTCGCGGTCATCGCGTTTAAGCGTGCCGATTTCGAAAAAAATATTCAGATCACTGATCGCGAGATAAAAAAATATTACGACGAACAAAAGGATCATTTGCAGGCGCCGGAGAAGCGCAAGATCGCGCTCGTCTCTTTCGCGCTGAAGGACGACCAGAAAAAGCTGACCGGCGACAACCGCAACGAAGCGATCAAACCCTTGGCGGAACAGGCCGAGGCGTTCGCGCAGCCTCTCCTCGAAAAGCCGGCTGACTTTGAAAAGGTTGCGCAGCAGAAAGGGGTGGCCATCCAGACGACCGGGTTCTTTACCGAGAACCAGCCCGACCCGCTGATCGCGGCCGACCCCGCCATCACCCGGGAAGCCTTTGATCTGACCAAAGAAAACCCGGTCAGCGATGTCATCCAGGGCGAAAACGGCTTTTACATCATCAAGCTTGTGCAGCTTGAGCCCAGCCAGCCGCTGACCTTGGAACAGGCCAAGGATCAGATCGTCGCCGCCCTGAAGCAGGAAAAAACCATCGCTGCGGTCGAAGCGAAGGCCAAAGAGGTCCAGCAAAAAATTGCCGACGGCTCTAAAAGCGGCCTGGATTTCGTCCAGGCCGCTGAAAAAGCCGGCTACAAACCCGGCTTGCCGCCACCCTTTGCCCTGAGCGACGCAAACGCCAGCGACCCGGTGGCCCGCACCCTGGCCATGAACCGGGTGGAATTGGAACCGGGTGAAACCTCCAAGCTGCTTCAGGATACCGACGGCGCCATGCTGGTTCATCTCATCAGCCGCGACCCCCTCGAGCCCGCCAAGTACGAGGAGGAAAAGAAAAAGAAATACCCGATGCTCGATGAACGCTTCGCCAGCGGGATCACCCGCGAATGGCTGAGGGTGGAACAACAGAAAGCCGGGCGTCCGCCGATCTGATAAAGATTCGGAGTTCGGACGCGCCTTATCACCAAGTCCAATGTTTCCGCGGATTACGCAGGCAACGCGGGCCTGGCGATTCGGCGACCACGGCGGATTACGCCTATCTTCATTTTACTTTATATTTATTATATATAGCGCGCTAAGCGCGATATATGGACGAGATCCCGGCTTCGGTAGAAACCATGTTTGACGACGCCAACGGCGACCTGGCCGTCGGCGACCTGGATGCGGCGATTGAGAAATACCGCCGCTGCGTCGAGATCGAACCGGCCTTCTTCGACGGCTGGCACGCCCTGGGCATGGCGCTGATGAAGAGCGGGCGTTACCCTGAGGCCATCGCCGCGGGACAAAAGGCCGTCGAGCTCCGCCCCAATGATCAGCTCGCCTGGTCCAGCCTCTCGCTGTTTTATGTCCGTAACAACCAGATCAAGGAAGCGGAGGCCGCCGGCGTCAAGGCGCGCATCTTGTCCTGGGGCGGCAAGATTGCCAAGGAACCGGACCGCTAATACGGATTGTGGAATCCAAGGGATAAAAGAGATAGTTTACACCCGATCTCGTTTATCCCTTGGATTCCGCAATCCGTATAAAGTGTGGCCAGCACCTTTTTTCATCACATCGTGAAATATTTTGTTACTACCGCCATCGACTACACCAACAGCGGTCCTCATATCGGGCACGCTTATGAAAAGGTGCTCGCCGACGTGATCGTGCGGTACCAGCGCCTGACTCGAGGCGCCGAAAACGCCTTCCTCTTGACCGGCGTCGACCAGCATGGCCAGAAAGTTCAGCAGGCTGCCCGCAAACAGAACATCGAGCCGATGCAGTTCGCGCAGCAGAACACCGATCAGTTCCTGCGCCTCTGGGACCTGCTGGAGATCCGGAAGGACGGCTGGGCCGCCACCACCGACCCGCGGCATAAGCACGCCGTCCGGAAGGTGCTCGCCGCGTTGCTCGAAAAGGATGAACTCTACAAGGCAAAGTACACCGGCTACTACAGCGTCCGTCAGGAGCAGTTCCTGACCGACAAGGATCGCGACGAACGGGGCGAATTCGGTCCTGAGTGGGGCGAAGTCGCTTACATCGAGGAAGAAAACTGGTATTTCCGGCTCGGCAAACACAAAGACTGGCTCAAGACTTACGTCGAACACCACCCGGAATTCGTCGCCCCCGCCTTCCGGCACGCGGAACTCCTGAACGCCATCGACCGGTTGAGCGGCGATTTGTGCGTTTCCCGTCCCAAGGAGCGGCTGTCCTGGGGCATCGAGTTTCCGTTTGACCCTGACTACGTGACCTATGTCTGGTTCGACGCGCTGCTGAATTACGTGACGTTCGCCGGCTACCTGGCCGAACCCGGCTCAGGCCTGCCGGATTTCAACGAACTCTGGCCCTGCCAGGCGCACGTCATCGGCAAAGACATCCTGATTCCCGCACACGGCATCTACTGGCCGGTGATGCTGCATGCCATGGGTTTCCCGGACGATCAGATGCCGAAATTGCTCGTGCACGGCTGGTGGAACATGGGGGGCGCCAAGATGAGCAAGAGCCTGGGAAACGTGGTCGACCCGTTTGACGTCATTCAAAGGTACGGCACCGACGCGCTGCGCTATTACCTCATGCGCGACATCGTGACCGGCCAGGATGCCGACATCAGCCTGGAACGGCTCCTGGTCCGCTACAACACCGATCTGGCCAATGACCTGGGTAACCTGGTGAATCGCACCATCAAC
>JAFAUY010000267.1 GCA_019243005.1 Verrucomicrobiota bacterium
GAGAACGTCGTCGCCCCCCAAGGCACCGCCCTCACCGAAAAACATGCCGCCCTGCTCCGGCGTTTCGCGCAGGAGGTCCTGCTCTTTTTCGACGCCGACCGGGCGGGTGAAAAGGCAACGGAACGTGCACTCGAAATCCTTTATGCGGCCGGGCTGCAGGTGCGAATCGGACGTTTGCCGCCCAACGAAGATCCGGATTCCCTCGTTCGCAGCCAGGGCGCAGCCGCCTTCCAACGGCTGGTCGAGCAGAGCACGGATTTCTTTGATTTCGAAATCGAACGCGCGTCGGCCCAGAGTGCAAATCCGACCACGGCCGAGCGGGTTGCGTCCGCGCGCAAACTGGCTCGTTTCGTGAGCCTCGTTCCGGACCAGGTCACCCGCGAAACCATGGTCAGCCGGCTTGCCTCACGGTTTAACCTGCCACGGGCGGCTTTGGAGGAAATGAGCAGGATGCCCAGGCCGGCGGCCAGGACCCCAACCTCGCCCTCCAACCCACCCCCGGCCGCGCTCCGGCACGACTTGGCGGTACTGGCCAACATCGTCCTGACTGATCGCGCCAACCGCGAATGGCTCCGGGCCCAGTCCTGGGGTTTTATCCTCGGCAACCTGCCGGAAGCCGCTTTCCTCCGAAACATCCTCGCGGCGGATTTTGACCCCGAGAATGCGGCAAGTTTGGCCACGTTCCTCGCCACCCTCGATCCCGCCGAGGCGGCGCTCGCGTCGCAAGTGCTGGCGCTCAAGCCCATCGACCCCAAAGTGCGCAAGGTTTTCTGGCTCGAGTTCGCGGCCAAACAATTGCGCGAACGCCGGCTTCAGCTCGAAAGGATCCGGCGGCTGAGCCCCGAGAATTCACCCGCGTCGCTCGCGGCGGAACGCGAATTAAAAGAAATCCTTGACCATGAATCGGACGTCAAAGATATTTCGCGACTTTTGACCCGGGCATTGTGATCGATGGTGCATCATCCTTCTCGTAAAGCTCTTTTCAATTCCGTCTGCCGGTGTGTCCCCCCAACTATCTGCGCCTACTCGTTTCGTTATGCCCAAGGTGACCTCAAATAAAAAGAATCCAAAGGCCGTTCGGACGCCGGCGGCCAAGCTAACGACGGGCGAAAGGGCTCACCGTGGAACGGTGACCGCAGGTAAGAAGCTGAATTCCAGGGCTGAAACTAAAATCGAAAGCCTCGCCGCCGATCAAGACGATCCGGTGGAATCAAAAGGTACAAACGGGCTCGTGGGCTCTGAACTGAGGTCTGGCTCGGGAGAGGCCAGCGTTGACCTGCAGGAGCGCCTGCGTGAACTTCTGAAGCTCGCAAAAGAGCAGGGTTATCTTACCTACGACGATATCAACGAAGCGCTGCCGGACGGCATGGCGGATCCGGACGAAATGGATCAGCTCCTCAGCCGTCTGCGGACGATGGAAGTCGACATTATCGACGCATCCGAGGTCGACCGGTTTAAAGATGGCAAGAAAGATCTTGAGGATGACGAAGACGAAAAAGACCAAAAACTCGACATCCTCGACGATCCCGTCCGCATGTACCTCAAGCAGATGGGCCAGGTTCCCCTTCTGACGCGGGAACAGGAAGTCGAAATTTCGAAGCGGATCGAAGGCGCCGAGTTGATGGTGCAAAAGCACATCCACCGCTTCGGCTTTACCGCGCGGGCCTACGTGGAGTTGGCACAGAAGCTGATCGAAGGCCGGGAACGCTTCGACCGCGTCATCCTCGACAAAAAAATCGAGAGCCGCGAGCGTTACCTGAAAGCGTTGCCGAAGCTTTGCGCGCAGCTGGACAAGGCGTGCAGCGACGCCGAGCAGTTATACGCCAGGCTGATGCAGGGTCGTGGGAACGGCAACAAGGACAACCACCCTGCCAGGGGCGAGTTTCAGAAGGCGCACACTGCCCTGATGAAGCTTTACCCCCGCTTTTATTTCAAACAAAAGGTCATTGAAGAATTCGTTCAGTTGGCCGACGACCAATCCCGGCTCATCCATAACCTCCAGAACGAGATCGCCAAACTCCGGCAGCAGCAGGCAACCGAAAAAGCGGCTGAGTACGGCCAAAAATTGCAACAACTCGAGGGCCGGCTCTGGCAGAAACCGGAAGATTTTCTGGCGCAGTACCAGGAACTGAAATCGTGGTTGCGCAAGGCCTTACGCGCCAAAACCGAAATGGTCGAGGCCAATTTGCGGCTGGTCATTTCCATCGCCAAGAAATACACCAACCGCGGCCTCTCCTTCCTTGACCTGATTCAGGAAGGCAATATGGGCCTGATGAAAGCCGTCGAAAAATTCGAGTACCGGCGGGGTTACAAATTTTCGACGTACGCAACCTGGTGGATTCGGCAGGCGATTACCCGGTCGATTGCCGACCAAGCGCGGACCATCCGCATCCCCGTGCACATGATCGAGACGATCAATAAACTGATGCGGGTCCAGAAGCAGTTGGTCCAGGAGTACGGGCGCGAGCCGAACCCGGAGGAAGTGGCGGAAGAGATCCAGCTGCCGGTCGAGCGAGTTCGCGCCGTGTTGAAGATGGCGCAGCAGCCGATCTCGCTGCAATCACCGGTGGGTGATAGTGAAGATACCAGCTTCGGAGATTTTATTGAGGACAAAGGCGCGGAAAACCCGAGCGACATGACGGCCATTGTCCTTCTGCGTGAAAAGATCCGCGACGTTTTGGACACCCTGACCGAACGTGAACGCCAGGTATTGGAGCAACGGTTCGGCCTGGTGGACGGTTACAGCCGGACCCTGGAAGAAGTTGGCCGCCAGTTCCGCGTCACCCGGGAACGCATCCGGCAGATCGAAGCGAAGGCCCTGCGCAAAATGCGTCACCCGACCCGGATCCGCCAGCTCGAAGGCTTCCTGGAAGCCGGAGACTAACTGGAAGCCGGGCCGCTCCTGAGCTATCTTAGACCTGAAAGCGTTTCCCGTCGCTTGAAGCGGCCGGAAAACCCTACTGAGGACCACCTGATTTAGCGTATCTGTTTCGAAACTTTGACCGGAGCCCAGGGTTGAATAACACGAGATGAAGGATCCTGAACAGGACGAGTTGTGGGCTTTGTTGGGCAAAGCAAGAAGGGTTGAGCCTTCAGCTTTCTTCAGCGCCAAAGTGCTTGCGGCCGTACGCCAGGTTGACGCCAGACGGCGAAGTTTCTGGCGAAACTGGATCAGCTTCGGGCTGCCGGGAGCGGCGGCGGGAGCGGTAGCCGTGTTCTTGGCGGTTCTGGCGTTGCCGATCCAGCACAGCAAGAAGGTTTTTGTGCCGAAACCGATCATCGTCTCGCAAGCGGAGCCGTCCGATGTCGAAGTTATCGCCGACTTAGACTACGACATGGCTTCAGAGGAATCCTCCGTATGGCTAGATTCCTCAGCTCGCTAAGCGCCCTCGCCTTTGGTCTTTTTGTCACCGGGCATGCACAGACGCCAACGCCGGTGCCCACGCAGACGCCAGCCCCAGGGTCAGCCCTAAGTTCTTTGTCGTCATCGGGGCCGCCAACGGCGGCAAATCGATTGGAAGAGTTCAGGCATTCCTTTGAACAACTCACGCCCGAGCAGCAGCAGAGATTTCTCCAGAATTATCACCGCTGGGAAGATCTCACTTCCGAAGAGCGTGAAATCTTGCGGCAACGCCAACGCATGCGTGAAAAAAAGCGGGACGAAGACACCGCTGAAGCCCTGCAAAGGTCAGGTCTGCATCTGACCGAAGAACAACGCGAACGGTTTCGCAAACGTTACCAACAGGAACGGCGCAAGCTGGAAGAGCAACTCTTGAAAGACACGCAGGAACGCCGTCAGGCCGGCAATACCGCCATCATTGAGGAGTTGCGAAAAGAATTCAGTCCGAGTTCACCTTCAAACTCGATGAGGTAACCGGAAATTCGCCATTTGCCGGCGTGCGCCGGCTGGGCCGCAGGGCGGCACGGGATCGGTGGCCTCTACTTCAAATTCGCCCCCTTACCCGCCGTTTACCCCGTTTTTTCTGGTAACGCGCCATGAGTTTGAAGTAACGAATCGTGTCTCGGACCGGTCGTATTTTGCTGGTCTCGTCCCGGTAAATTGTCCGGATCGGCACGAAGGTCACACGGTAACCCTCGCGACAGGCCAGCAACAGCGTCTCGGTTTCGAAATCAAACCCGGTGCTGCACTTCATCAGAAGCGGGATCAGCTCGCGACGCACCAACCGGTAACCACATTGGCTGTCGGGGAGATTCTGGCCGCAAAGGGAGCCGATTTGCCACGACATGAGCTGATTCGTCCAGCGACGGATCAGCGGCATGCCCGAGAGATCGTTCATGCGGTTGCCGACGATCAGGTCCGCCCCGGTCCGTTCCGCGGCATCGAGAAATCGTGGGATCTCGGCCGGATCATGCTGGCCGTCACCA
>JAFAUY010000111.1 GCA_019243005.1 Verrucomicrobiota bacterium
ACGACGGACAGGCGGCCCTGCCGCACCAGTGGCGAATCAGCAAAGAGCTTATGCTCCTTGATCTCGGCCAGCGTGCGCGATTGCGCGAGGCGTTTGCCGGCCTTGATGCGTACGCGCGGTGTCTTGGGATCTTTGTTGTCGACGCTGGTCACGGTCGCAGTGCCTACGACCTGGCGCTCGTTACCGGTGTGATAGATGACCAGCTTGTCACCGGTTTTCATTTCGCGCAGGTGCTTTACCGCGACCGGGTTGGTTACGCCGTCCCAGAGCGTCTCGCCGTCGCGCGCGAGATTATCAAACGAGTACGCGTCAGGTTCCGATTTCAGCAGGTAAGGCAATCGATTTTGAGTAATTACTTGCGAGACGCACCAGCAGCGGAAACGTGACCGCCGCCTCCACCCATGGCGCTGCCGACGTGCGCGGCCGAGCCACCGGACCAACCACCCACGGGTCCCCCGCCGGCAACTCCGCTGGACGGCATGGCGGCACCACCACGGTTGGCGGAAAAAACGGGTGCTGGAGCGCCGCTGGCGGTGCGGAGCCCGCCGGTGGCCGCAAAGGTGTGCGCTGTGGACATGCGTGCTGCGTTGTTCGCCCACGGCGATGCAGCGACGCTACCGATGGCGCCGGGCCGATTCGGATTCAAGGGCACGGCCGCAGTAACCGGATTCTGCGGTGAGCGCCATTGATGCCAGTTGCCGTTGCCAGTGCCCGTTGTACCCGAACCGCTGGTAGTGCCGCTTCCAGTGCCGTTATGATTCCAGTGGCCGCCACGCCACACCGGGGTGGTGACCACGGGCGCGTAGACTACGACTCCCGGTGAGTAAAAGCCCCATCCGAAGGGACTGTAAAAAGCTCCTGAGCCAGGCAGCCAGCCCCAGGTAGAAAACGCAGGATCCCAGAACCAGCCGGGGCCGTATCCAAAGAATCCGGAACTCCACCAGCTATTCACATTGCTCGCACTCAAGCTCTTGGCCGCCTGGTAACTGGCGGCGGCCTCATACTCGCTGCGCACATTGCTCCAAGCGTAGAGCTCGTCTTCTTTCTTGGTGTCGAACTTTTGGGTCTTCAGATTGTCGGCCAGGACGGTCTCGTGTCCTTTCCCCAGCTCGACCTTTTTTTCGCCGACATAAACCTGCGCCTTGCCTTCGAGCACTGCAGCGGTGGGCGGCACGTCGGCTGTAAACCGGTAGAGGCCATTCTTCACGAGAGTGATCGAAGCACCGTGATCGATGATTGCCAGGTGATTGCCCTTCACCAGATCATCCACCTCGAGCATGGCTTCGCCGCGCGTGATTTCTATTTGGGTGTCGGTCAGGGAGGGCGAAATCATTCGGATTTCGCTGTTGTCGCCGACGCGCAGGAACACGCCCGGTGTGAGTAGAACCTCGGCTTTTCCAGCGTCGGTCGAGAGCGTGTCGTTCGCGTTCAGGAACTTCGCCCGGGGATCTTTATCAACCACCGGCTGCCCGTTGATGGAGGCATGCCCTTCGATGTAGTTCACGGCTCCAGGCTTAGCGGAAATGGTGTAGGACAGCGGTGCGGCACAGGCGACAGCGACCCACACGCTGCAGGCTAATGTTGCCTTTCCCAGATACTTCATGCTGCACCCCCTTAATTCAAACCCTACCACTGCCTGATCGTTAGATGCGTTCCCAGGCATACCGGTTCCGCGGCGCAAAGGGACCTCAATTAGTACTCCCGGCCGAGACCGGCTTCTCACCTTTTGGCGCTGTACGCTCGTTTTGCGAATAGCGTTCGAAGAACTCCACAATGCGCAACATGTGATCCATGCGGCGCTGCGGTGCGCCAGAGCGCGTAACCTCATGGCCTTCGCCCGGGTAGCGGACATATTCGACGGGGCGATTCAGCTCTTTCAGCGCGCGGAAGAGCATCTGGCCTTGCACCACGCCGGTGCGGTTATCGGCGCTGCCGTGAATGATCAGCAGCGGCGTGTGCATGTTGGTGACGTAGGTAATGGGCGACTGCTCGTCAAGAACTTTACGAGTTTCCGGCTCCCAGGGGAAGCCGCCGAACTCCTCCGGCACGAGCCGAAACGCATTGCCCTCACCGAAAAAAGTAGCCAAATCGTACACGCCGCGCAACGCGGCTGCGGCTTTGAAGCGGTCCGTGTGGCCGACGATCCAGGCGGTCATGTAGCCGGCGTACGAACCGCCGGTGACAAACGGGCGGTCTTTGTCGATAGAGGGATCGCGAGCAAGCGCGTCGTCAAGCGCACCCATAAGATCGCCCATGGGCGCTTCGCCCCAATTTTTGAAATTGGCGCGCTGAAATGTGTAGCCATAGCCGGACGATCCACGTGGATTCGAATACACGACGCCGTAACCGAACGAGCAGAAAATCTGAAACTCGTGCCACATGGTGAACTCACCCGGTCCCCACATGGCCGAAGGGCCGCCGTGTATGTCGAGAACCCAGGGATATTTCTTTCCTGCTTCGGCATTCGTCGGTTTCA
>JAFAUY010000120.1 GCA_019243005.1 Verrucomicrobiota bacterium
AAAATCCGTCCCGTCGGGACGGTGGGAAAGCCGGCAGGGCGGGTGGTCCGCGGAGAGGGAGGGCTTGGCAGCCGCACCGCCGCGTCCGCCCCGGGGCGGGTTGCCATCTTCAAGCGGGCCCGCTCCTTCCCAGCGTCCCGACAGGACGCAAGCCGTTTTTAAAGGCCGGTTCCAGGTTAAAGCCCCCCTCCACAGGCACTAAAGTACCTGCCTACTCTCCGGCTGCCCCGCCGGGGCAAAAGCGGTTCCCCTCGCGCGGGCCTTGAGAAAAAATGTGCGTAAAGCTTAGCACTAAAGTGCCGGGCTACTCTCGATCGTCCCTTCGGGGCAAAGACAGCTCAACCAACTCGCAAACCGGTGTAGTAGTAATCATCCCCCGGGGCTGAGGTCATCGCCGATGCCCCCGCTGCCTTCGGCACGCCGGTTCAGCAAGCCCGCCAACCAGTCACACGGCGGCCACGGCAAAGAAAAGAATCACACGGCGCCACGGCGGACCACGGCGACCACGGCGAAGAAGGAAAGTTCTGAGTTCGCAGCGGAACCTTCTGCGTTCTCTGCGTGTTCTGCGGATATTTTTGTCTTCTCGCCGTGGTCGCCGTGTGATTCTTTTCTTCGCCGCGGCCGCCGTGTGATCGAACTCCCTCACCCGAAACTCAACTCGGCACTCTTCCAGCATACTCCGTGGTCTGCTGGATCAGTTTGGCCGCCAGCGCGGTCCAACCCGTCTGATGAGACGCACCCAGACCGGCGCCGTTGTCGCCATGGAAATATTCAAAGAAAAGGATGCAGTCCCGCCAGGCGGGATCTTGCTGAAGCTTCTGAACGCCCCCGTAAACGGGGCGCGTGCCGTCGGGTCGGCGCGTGAATATCGAGATCAGCCGGCGCCCCAGTTCCAGCGACACTTCCCAGAGCGTCATGAGATTCCCGGAACCGGTCGGACATTCCACCTTGAAATCGTCGCCGTAATAGCGGTGGTACTTCTGGAGCGATTCGATCAAAAGGAAGTTGATCGGGAACCAGACCGGTCCGCGCCAGTTCGAATTTCCGCCGAAAAGCGGAATAACCGATTCGGCCGGTGCGTAGCTCAAAGTGTAAGTGGTCCCGTCGATCCGGACCTCGGCGGGATGATCCCGATGGTACTGCGACACAGACCGGATGCCGTGCGGGCTTAAAAATTCGTTTTCCTCCAGCATGTATTGTAACAGCCGCCGGAGCTTTTCCCGGTCTACCAGCGAAAAGAGCAGAAGCCCACCGGGCGAAGTCTCCAGGGCAGCGTCTACAGACGGTTTCGGACCGCTCGCGACCGCCGGCGCCTCAGGCGCAGGTTTCATCGGCGACACCTGGCCAATCAGTTCCGGGTGTTGGCCGATAAACCATTTTAGCCGCTGCTCGAACGCCTGGCCTTCCAGTTTTTCCAGGGCATCCTTCGACACGGTTTCGACGGCAAAGATCGGCATCAGGCCCTGGAGAGATCGTGCCTTCAGCTCCTGAAATGAACCGGCTGGTGAACGAATCACGTCATAGTAGAAGCCGTCGGCCTCGTTCCAGAGGTCAGCGTATTCGTCCGGTAACGATTGCACGTGGTTGAGGGAATTGGCGATGTAAACGAAATGCTGCAAGAACTTGGCGGCAATGTGATCGTAACTGACATCCGCCGCAGCCAACTCCAGGGCGACCTTGACCATGATCAGGCTGAATTGACCCATCCAGCTGGAGGCATCCACCTGGTAGATAGTCGATCCTGCAGGAACGCTGTTGCGGTCGAACAGGCCGATGTTATCCAGTCCCAAGAAGCCACCTTGGAACAGGTTGTTGCCGTCGGCATCCTTGCGGTTAACCCACCAGGTGAAATAGAGCAGGCAATTGTGAAAAATCCTGGCCAGGAAATCCAGGTCCGCGCGCCCGTACATCTTCTGTTCGATTTTGTAAACCCGCCAGGCCGCCCAGATATGCACCGGTGGATTGGTATCCGAAAAGGACCATTCGTACGCCGGCACTTGCCCTTCCGGATGCATGTACCATTCTCGAACCAGCAGGTGGAGCTGCTCCTTGGCGTAGTCCGGATCGATCATGGCCCATACGATCGTATGGAAACAGAGGTCCCAGCTCGCGAACCAGGGATACTCCCACTTGTCCGGCATGGAAAGAACGTCCTCGGCATACAGGTGCGTCCAGCGGGAGTTCCGGCCATGCTTCCGGCTCGCCGGAGGAGGCGGAAAGGCCGGATCGCCTTCCACCCATTCGTTGACGGAATAGTAATAAAATTCCTTGCTCCATAAGAGCCCCGCAAAAGCCTGCCGCTGGATCGATTTGAGCTCGCTTGACATTCCCGGCGCGGCGATTCGGTCATAGAACTCGTCCGCATTCCGGATTTCCCGGGCGATGACTT
>JAFAUY010000170.1 GCA_019243005.1 Verrucomicrobiota bacterium
GGAAAGATCCGTCCCGTCGGGACGGTGGGAAAGCCGGGAGGGCGGGTGGGGGCCGAAGATGTGTTGGCCGCCTTTTCCCAGCGTCCCTCCGGGACGCAACGCCTTTTGACACCCCCACCCGGCACTAAAGTGCCGGTCTACTTTCCGGCTGCCCCTCCGGGGCAAAAACCGGCACCCGCCACCCAGATGTGAGGAACGCTGAGCCCTGAAGTACCGGCCTCCTTTGCGGCAGCCCCTCCGCGGCAAAGAACGGCTCAACGATCCTGAGAATGGGTGCAACCACACCAAGCCTTAAAGTCCCTGACTAACGCCAGCTGTCTCTCCGGGACGAAAAAGGTCCTCTCCTCCGCCGACGCCGTCAGTGAGACCCTGAAGTTTTCCTCCGGTCGTTAAATGGCGTTGCCCGGCTTACCGGTGCGTATGGCTGACCGGCATTATTGTTTCGTTGTGGATTTTGAAGGTGAGACCACCACCGAACCAACCGCATTCGGCGAAGGCCTGACGCGCCGCTCGGTAATCGTGGAGGTCGGTCCGGAGGCGCTGACCCCGGCGGAAGGTGCAACCCCACGCGCTGAAGCGGCGGAGGCCGCCGAAGTGGCCCGGACCACGGCAAACGAGGTCATCAGGGACGTCATTCCGACTATCCCCAACACGGCGGGAGACGTCACCCCCCTCGGAGAATTGCCGCCGGATGTAAAGGATCTGCCGCCCAGCGTTGACGATCCGGGCATTCGCGCTTGGTTGCGGTCCGCTGCGGCTTAGGACGCATCTCCCCAACGTCGTCGCTTCAGAAAGTGTGTGAGAGGCAAGGCATAATCCATGGCCAAGTCTCTCGGCTCTCACACACTTTCTCAGGCTTCGCTTAATTGATCGTAACGAGCGTACCGATCGGAGTTGCTTCAAAAAGGGCTTTCGCCACGGTCTCCTTCCCGACCCGGATGCAGCCGTGACTCGCCGGACGGCCGGGGTTGTAACCTTGGTGGATGCCGTATTCGCTGAAGGACAGGCGCAGAAAATACGGCATCGGCACTTTGTAAAGTGAAGATTTGCGGGTCCGCTCCTTGTCGGTGACAAGGTAGTAACCCGGAGGGGTGTCGTGCCCCTTGCGTCCGGTCGAAATTTTTCCGGACACGACGACCAGACCGTCCTTGTAAAGAACGATCGTTTGAGGCGCGATCCCGATTTTGATCCGGTAATGAGCGGACAACGGATCGCTGTCGAACAACGACCGGGCCAGTTCCGGGTACCCGCACCTGGCCGCGTACTGAGCGGCAATCCAACCCCAGGCTGAGGTCAGGTAGCGGTTAGCGCCCTGGCGGACGAGTTGATCGCATAACGCCGCGTCGCCGATTGCCGCAGCGATGATCAGCGGCGTTGCCCTCGTCTCCTCCGCAAAATAGTGCGCGACGCGCGTGCTGCGCCTGGCGGCGAACTGGATCAGAACCGGCGTCAGCGGCACCCGAGCATTGAGGTCGGCACCATGGGTCAGCGCCTCCTCGATGAGCAGTTGGTTTGAGGTTAACACCCCCTGCCCAAGCTGGCCCTGTCGAAAGTTGACGGCTTCTCGGATCGCCTCGGAATTGATCCCACCCCAAAAAAGCCAGAATAAAACCCAGATTGGTGCCATACACCTATAAAGGAATGGGAAGCGTTTATCGAAAACGCCGCCCTGGATCAATCCTAAATACGTTGGCGGGTGGCGGGTGCCGAGTTCCGGTCACACGGCGGGCGCAACGACAGAATTCACCCGGCGCCGCCGTGTTCCGCCGTGGCACCGTGTGATTGTTTTCCGCTGGGCCCGCCGTGGCCACCGCGTGACTAAAGTCGAGGCCGGCACAACCGTCCTAGGAGGCTGTGCCGGGAGGTTAAGGGATCACACGCCTCCATGAGCAACCGGTCACGGTGATTGGCGTGCGAGAAGAATTGCAAAAATGCCCGAAGACAACGAAACTCATTTTCCGTCAATACCCTTTTACGTGCGAGGAAGATGAGACACCACAACCGAGACCATGCAGGCACGGATGAACGGAACGGCAATCACCGAATGCCGCTGAACGTTGAAGAACTGGTGGCCGCCGCCGAAGCGGCTTTGCAGCGGGCGTTCCGGCCGGAGCAACATACGGTTGGCTGTGCCGTGCAGGCAGGGTCCGGGAAGATTTACGCAGGTGTAAACATCAAGGCGTGCGGCTACGGTCCGTGTGCCGAACCGATTGCGCTCGGGGCAGCCTTTACCGCCGGAGAAGACGTCATTACCGGGATCGTGGCCGTACGCCGGAAAGAACGAGGCGACGGCTTTCGGATCGTTTCCCCGTGCGGCAATTGCCGGCAGTTACTGGTCGACTACGCCCCTCACGCCTGGGTGATCTACATCGAGGGGAACGACGTCAAACACACGCGCGCGACCGACCTTCTGCCGGGGTATTACCGCACCCGTTGGAACGAACGCCTGGAAAACGGGATGGTGATCGAACCCTGGAACGACCGGGAACGACCGGGAATAAACGGGAACGGAAATGGAAATGGAATCGGGAATAACGAGCGGGAACGTTTGGCCTGAGCTGGTTGCGGCTGCCTGGCCCGGTTAGTTTCCGGGTATGGGTTCGAAACCGAAAAAGCAGATTGAGGTCAACGCCACCCAAAACCCGATCGGCGATCTCGGGCGGGCATTCGATCGGGTTCAACTGCCTGATTTGCCGGAAGGTGAAACAAAAGCTGCGCCGCTGTCGCCAGCAGGGCCGGCCCCAGCTCCTCTCTGGAAACCCGGTCGCGTGGTGCTGCGCCGGGAAACGGCTCATCGCGGCGGCAAGGTGGTGACGGTGGTAGATGATTTCGCCACCCACCTGCCTGCCTCATTCGTCGACGACGTGGCCCGGAAATTACGCCAGACTTGCGGCTGCGGCGGTACGGTCAAACATCGGCAGATCGAGATTCAAGGTGATCAGGTAACCAAAGTCCGCGCCTTCCTGGAGAACGAAGGTTTTCAGGTCGCCGGCTTAAAGTGAAATGCCACAAACGCCACAAGCGGAAAAATGCCACAAATGAAGGAGAGCAGGGGCTGGCGTGAGCTGGTCCCCTGGTCTGTATGAATGTGTGGATAGCTAAAGCTGTGACCGCGAGCGAGGGGCGGATGTGCAAACCGATGTAAAATGCCGCTAATCACTCTTCATTTGTGGCATTTTTCCGCTTGTGGCATTTGTGGCATTCTTCACCCCGCAGTGTGAGGGTATTTGCAAACTTGGCCTCAGGCGCGAACTTTCCGCGTGACAAGGATAATCGCTCGATTCGGGATGTTGCTGCTTGTTGCGGGCAGCGCGCTCCTCCTCAGCTCGTGTGCAGCCGGTGACCCCGGGCCGGATGCCGCCGTGACCGCCTCCGGCGAGGAAGGCTCCGGGGCTCCTTCAATTTTTGACAACAATCGCCCGTTGCAATGACAATGAGATTGGCGGCAAACCCGGCCGGCAGCCGGATCGCGTGCCGGGTGCGCCCGTCCGAAACGGAAGCCGCGAACTTCAGGCGTGGCGAAACAGGATTCGAAAGTTATCGAACAAGGCGAAATTGCGTTTGTATACCGTCCGCGGGTCGGTGAACACAGCCCGCAGGATGTGGACGATCTCCAACGGACCCACATCCTGCTTCATCCCGACCAGGAAGACGTGTACCGCCTTATCACCATCGGCCGGAAACGGCTTCCCGAACACGAAGGCGGTGAAGCGGAGCGCAATTGGGCTTACGTTGACCTCGTGCGTAAAGACGCCGAAAGCCTGGAAAAGGAATTAAGGGAACAGAGATACCAGACGCGCACGCGCGGGGAGCGCGTGCTTCCGGCGGTGCGGCCCGCCGGCGAAGGACGTTACGCACTGATCATGCGGGGCCCCAGTACCCGGCTCCATTACGCGCTGAAGCGGCCCGAGGAGATGGGCGAAGTTCAGGAACAACTCGGCATAAAAAAGGCCGGAAGCATGGTGGTCTCGGTAAAAAACCCGGAAGCTTCCGGGCCGCCCGGCACCGGCCTTGAGCCGGAACAGACGGCGGACCTGCCGCAAAAGCTCCAGGACCGGTTTCGCGGCCGCCGGTTCATCCCTGCCGAACCCCCTTCGCTGCTGAATTATCAAGGGGTTGAGCTGATCCTGATCGGCTCAGGTGACGAAATCCCGGAAGAACTCAAGGAACAATTCGCCGAAGAAGAGGCTGAGGCGGCCGATTTGCCGGCGCTTGAGGAACTCAAGCTGGATTCGCCGGATCATCCCACCAAACCGCTCTTCACCGGGGAATGGGAGTAGGACAGGTAACGGGTAGCGAGTAGCGGGTAGTGGGTAACGCGTAATGGGTGGCGGGTGAGGATCTCGCGCGGCCTCAGGTCAGTACTTCCGGCTTAGTCCAAGAAGGTGTGTGAGAGCCGGGAACGATGAGGTTAGCTGCCATGGGACCCTCACACACCTTCTTACTCGTTACCCGCCGCGGTTGATTCGCCGGGTGAGAAGGAACACAGCGGGCAGCAGGAGAAGGGCTGCCAGGTAAACCGGCCAACGGTTGAAAGAGCCGGGCGGCTGCTCCTGATTCATCTGCTCAAGTTCGCGTTGTGTTCCCGTGCCGCCCGACATCTTGATGCCGGCGATTGCGCCGCGGGAACCGATGCTGGCAATCGACCCGGCGCTGCCGATACTCGCAATCGACCCGACACTGCCGATGCTGGCGATCGAACCGATCGAGCCGATGCTGGCCAGGCTGCCGATCGAACCGATACTGGCGATCGACCCGACCGAACCAAGGCTGGCCAAGCTGCCGATCGACCGCAGGGAGGCTTTGGAACCGGGCGAGCGATTGCAACCTGCCGTCATAATCACCCGGTAGTTCGCGGCCCGCCGTCATGGATGGCGTATCGCAGGCAGGACGGAAAAACGATCCACAGATTACGCAGATAACACAGTTAGGCCCCACGACGCGTTCGAATGTTCCGCCTGACACCGGCATGCGGCCCTCAGGGTTCTACGCCGAACGCCGAACCCTATCCGTTCCGCGTTGCGCGTTACCCGTTACCCGCTACTCCTAGTCCTCGGCCCGCTCCCCGGACGGGCTCATCTTCACGATTTTCGGGTCGAACCGGGCCAGGATTTCGACCAGATCGGTCTGGGCGGCCATGACTTCATGAATGTCTTTGTAAACCATCGGCACCTCGTCCAGACCGGCTGAGATCACATGGATGCCGCGGTCCTGCAACAGGGCTTTTGCCTCGGACCATTTCAGGGTTTTGATCGCCTGTTTGCGGCTCATCCGGCGTCCGGCGCCATGGGACGCTGAGTTCAGCGAAGACGGCTCACCTTTTCCCCGCACCACAAAGCCGGGTGCAGCCATCGATCCGGGAATCACGCCGAGCACCCCTTTGCCGGCGGGCGTCGCTCCCTTTCGATGCACGACGACCTCGCGACCGGCGTGCCGCTCTTTCCACGCGAAGTTATGGTGGTTCTCCACGTCGAGCCTGACCTCAGCCCCAAACCGGCGGGCAATGTGTTCATGGATCAACGCGTGGTTGGCGGCGGCGTAACGGCCCATGAGCTGCATGGCCGCCCAGTACTCCTGGCCGTCGTGCGAAGCGAGGTCAAGCCAGGCCAGGTGCGCCAAAGGCGCCGGCAGACTGCCGTGCCGCGCCTTGGCCACTTTGCTGTAATGCTGGCAAACCGCGGCACCGGTACCGCGGCTGCCGCTGTGACTCAACAGGGCCAGGTAAACGCCTTCCGGTAACCCGACTTCGGCATGCGTCACCGTCAACGCACCGAATTCAACGAAGTGGTTTCCGGACCCGCTCGTGCCCAACTGGTCCCAGGCCCGGTCCTTGAACTGCGCCGTGACCGGGCTCACCGACCAATCGGCGTCCATGACCTCGTGCTGCCGCCGGCGGCTGAACGCGGCACCGACGCCGAACCGCGTCTCGCGTTCGATCGCCTGAACGAACCGTTCACGGTCCGCGGCGAGCTCCGCCACGGGCAGGTCCAACACGGTGAGCTTCATGCGACAGGCTATATCCACGCCTACGGCGTAAGGGATGACCGCGTCTTTGACGCTCAGAACACCCCCGATCGGCAATCCGTAACCCACGTGCGCGTCGGGCATGAGCGCACCCTGAACTGCGACCGGCAAGGAGCACGCGTTTTCCATCTGCTCCCGCACAGGTTCTTCCACCCCGGTACCCCATTGGCGCCAGGGTACTCCGACCGTTTTCTTCGCGTCCATGCCTACTATTCGGACCTCCGTGCGCCCTTGTCACTGGCTTGCGCTTGCGACCCTGGCTGCGCCCTGCGTGATCCCGCAAACCGTGAAACCACGGCCGGCGGCAGGAGAGCCCATAACTCGGTGAAAACCCGTTCGGGAAAACCTTGCGCCCGCGTGAGCCGGATCTTTTTTTCCAGCGGATTGGCCATACGGTTCAGCTGGCGCGCCTGCTCCCGGCTGATCCATCCTTTCAGCCGGGACGGAAACACGGCGCTCACGACCGGATAATCCGTGCCGTGCAACAGGCGCTCAGGTTCCCGACGCAACCGCTCCAGGGAAGCCAGATGGGTAATGTGCGAAAGGGGGGACAAGTCCCCGTAAAGGTTGGGGTGTTGCCGGCGCATTTCGATGAACTCCGTAAAATGGTCCCCATCCCAGGGCAACGCACGCGTGGCGCAATGGGCGGCGATCACGTTGACCCCGCATTCCAGCGGCAACCGCAGGCAACGGGGCGATTTGAGGTCGTTTCGACAACTGCGCACGCAGAATTCTCCACCGGTATGGGCAAGCAGGGGCAGGTGCAGCTCGGCCAGACGCGTCCAGAATTTGGCGTAACGCGGCTGGTTGCAATCGATGTTCTGCACGCAAGGCAACAGCTTCAACAACGCGGCCCCGCGTTCCGCCGCGTGTTCCAGTTCGTCCAATGCATCCGGGCGCGACGGGTGGATGGAGACGCCCGGCAGTAACTTCGGTGAACACCGGACGGCGGCGAAGACCGCGTTATTCGACACGTAAAGGTCCGAAAGGTCCTTGCGTACCGCGCCGCGCTCGTCCCGGCTCCAGTCATAAGCGAGCAGCACGGCGGCGGACAGGGAGGAGTCATCCAGCCAATGCAACAGTTGGCTTAAATACAGCTCATCAAAATGCACGCTGTCGAACCCGCACCGCAGCCCGATGTCGCGTGCCGCCGCCCTCAGGAAAGGCTGCATGATCCAGCGGCGCCGTGACCAGCCGCCGAAGCCGCCCCGGCCGTTCTTCGACAGGTGCACGTGCACGTCAATCGGCCCCAGGGCTGTCGTCCCCGCCACGATGGTCATAGGGCAAACGTGGTGAAAGGCCACAAATGCCACAAGCCGAAAAATGCCACAAACTCAGCGACGGGTAACGCGTAACGGGTGCGGCGCGGCGGCGCCGAGCGGAATGCCACCACTGAAGTCCCCTTATAATCTGCGTTAATCTGTGTAATCTGTGGATTTCTTCATGAACACTTTGCCGCGTACCTTCCGTTGGATTGCCTGTTTCATTCTCGTGCTTCTCGCCTTTGCCGGTTGCGACCGCACGGCCGGCCCGGCATCAAAGATCAACCGCGCGAATTACGACCAGATCCACAGCGGGATGTCGAAGGCGGAGGTGCAGGCGATTCTCGGGCCACCCACTTCGGAGAGCACCGAAGACAAGATCATCTACAAACGAACCATCTGGCGTTACGTCCAGGGGGATAAATACATCAACCTCACCTATAAGAACGACGAACTCGACAGCAAAGACACCAACCTCGGAACCGGTAACGGGTAGCGCGTTACCCGTTACCGGTTCCGCGCTACCCGTCACAGGTCCTGCGCCCTGGGCAGCATCACCAGGTCGCGAATCGTCACGTTCTGAGGGCGGGTGAGCATGAACACGATGGCCTCGGCGACGTCTTCCGAACGCAAGCCGGCGCCGGCATTTGCCTTCTGCTCGATTTCCGCCGGGTCGGTGACGCCGAAGAGTTCATTCAGCACGATGCCGGGGGCAACCGCTCCGACGCGTACCCCGGTCGTGAGCAATTGGCGGCGTACGCCGTGCACGAACGATTGGATGGCGTGCTTTGAAGCGCTGTAGACCGGTTCCCAATGGATCGCCTGGTGACCGGAAATGGAGCTGGTGACCACGATGTCGCCGCTTCCCTGCGCAACCAGGTGCGGGATAGCCGAACGCACTAACCGGAACACGCTGTTCACGTTCGTGGTGATCAGCCGGTCCCAGGCATCCGGGTCGCCGTCCTTGACATCGCCGCTAATGTAGATCCCCGCGTTAGCCAGGACGATATCGATCCGTCCGAACCGCTGCAATGTTTCCGGTACGAGCCGGTCGACCTGGACCGGGTCAACCAGGTCGGCCGGGAGCAAGGCCGTTTCCGGCTCGAGCTCGGCCGCCAATTTTTTGAGGCGCTCCTCAGAGCGGCCCGTCAGCATCTGTTTGACGCCGAGCCGGGCAAGCGCCCGGGCGGTGGCACGACCGATACCGGAACTTGCACCGGTCACGAGCGCAACTTTTCCGTTTAGAAGTGGCATAGGGGGATAGGATGATGAGGTTGAGGGTTGAGGATCTCAAGCGACGGTTTGCCGGTACTTTGCCAGATTCTCTGCCGCTGTGAATGGTCATCGGTTAGAAAATGTGTGAGAGCCGAGAGAGTTGGCCATCGATCATGCCTTGCCTCTCACACACTTTCTTATTTGTTTGCAAGAAAGGGCGTTTTCCAAAACCGAAACGCCCGCCGAAGCGAGCTTTGGCTGTGAACGTGAACCAACCGGGAATCGAACACACCCGGTAAGACCGCTGTGGGGCTGTCGTGGAACCGTTATTCCAGGACCGGTATGATGCAGGCCGGCAATTGGCAGAGCGGCTGGCAGGCTACCTCGACCAATTGGCAGAGGCCGTGGTGCTCGCCCTGCCGCGCGGCGGCGTGCCGGT
>JAFAUY010000344.1 GCA_019243005.1 Verrucomicrobiota bacterium
CAGCCCCATCGCCCGTCGAGATCGCTGGCGAACGCGTCGAAAAGGTGGCGCTTTCGGAGGTGGTCCCGAGCCCGTTGCAACCGCGCAAGCATTTTGAACCGGAACACCTGCAGGAACTGGTGGAGTCCATCCGGGAACACGGCATCATCCAGCCGCTGATCGTCCGGCGGGTGGACTCCAAATGCGAGCTGATCGCGGGTGAGCGGCGGTGGCGGGCGGCAACCCAGCTTGGGCTCAAGGAGGTACCCGTGCTCGTTCGCCAAGCGTCCGATCGCGACGCTTTGGAGATGGCGCTCATCGAGAACCTCCAGCGTGAGGACCTGAACCCGATCGAAGAAGCGCAGGCGTACAAACGTCTCGCCGTCGAGTTCGAACTCCGGCAGGAAGATATCGCCGCCCGGGTCGGCAAGAGCCGGTCGGTCGTGGCCAACTCTTTGCGCCTGCTCGATCTCGGCCCGCAGATCCAGAGTTACCTGGTCCAGGGACGGCTCAGCGTGGGTCACGCCAAGGTACTGCTGGGGTTGGCGGATCCACAGGAGCAGGAGGTTGTAGCCGAAATGGTGATCCGGCAAGCCGCCACGGTACGAACGACGGAAAAACTTGTTGCCCAATACATTTCTCAACGTGGTCTGCCCAAGGCCGGGCGGTCCGGCGCCAAACCTGCCGCTGACCTGCCGTCGGCCAGCACCGGGCGCGCGGTCCAGCATCTGGAGAACCAGCTGCGGGAACGGCTTGCCACCCACGTCGCCATTCACCATTCCGACAAGCGGGGTCGCATTGAAATCGAGTATTACGGAAACGACGACTTAGACCGGATCATAAAGCTGTTGGGAGTATCGTTGGAGTGAACCGCCACGGAAGGCTTTTTGTAACCTGTTTTTCGCTGGTGATCCTCTCGGCTGGTTGCAGGCGATCGAGCCCTCGTCCGGAGTCAACGAATGATCTGGTGGCCAGGACGCCGGATAACCAGAACCGCGTCACCCCAAGTCCGGAGGCCCTCAGCCCCGACGGGGTGCTTGCAACCGCTCCGACCCCCCTGCGCCGCCCGGCCGCTTCAAGGCCCGCTCCGTCTATCGCCCTGAGCCCGTCCCCTGCGGTATCGGTTCCGGCCACCCCGGTACCGGTTGCTCGTCGCGCGCCGATCTGGAAGGAATTTAACGGTCAGCTCGCCTATGCTGATGCCAGCAGGTTTGTCGGGTTCGGGCCGCGGCCGTCAGGCAGCGAAGCGCTCGACCGGGAACGGGCGCAGATCGCCGGCCGGCTGGACGGGGCAGGCTGGCAGGTCAGCACTGCGGCCTTCACCGACCAGGCGCCGGACGGAACCCCGGTGGATTTCCGGTCGTTGGATGCACGTTTCAAGCGGGGCCAGCCCGCCAAGAAACGTTTTCTGCTGGTGGCACACTTTGACACGGAACGCTCCAAAGTGATACGGACTTCAGGCGCGACCGACGGAGCCACCGGCCCGGCCATTTTGCTGGAGATTGCGCGCGTGCTGGCGGCGTACCCGCAAGTTGCCTCGCAGGTCGAGTTATTGTTCCTGGACGGGAACCACCCGTTCCGCCAAAACACGGCCGATGATGGCCTTTTCGGGAGCCGGTTTGCCGTGCAGATGCTGCAACTCCACCAACGTTCGGGTGAGATCCGCGCGGTGATCGACCTCGAAAACCTCGGCGGAAAGGATTTCCGCCTTTATTACTCTTCGAACAGCGACCCGGACCTTGCCGAAACGTTTCAGCGGTCCGCCGGGATGCTGTCGATTCCGCTGGCCGCGGCCAACCGCCCGGTGCTGGGCGATCACGTGCCGTTCCAGCACGCCAACCTTCCGGCCATCGCGCTGCTCGACGCCGAATCGCCTTACCTGCACACCGCCGACGATAACCTGGCCCAGGTCGACCCTGCCTCGCTTGCAAAGGTGGGCCAGTTGGTACTCTATGTTTTGTCGGAGGAGATTTTTACGTCAGGGCTATGAGTACTGAACCCGCACATTTTCTGCTTTACGTAAAGAGGGGCTGCCCGTGGTGCCGGATGGCCGAAGATTACCTCACCGAACACGGGTACCGCTACGAGTCCATTGATGTAACCAGGGATCGCGCGGCGTACAACGAGATGCGGCGAATTTCGGATCAGACGTACGCGCCGACCCTGGTCGTGGGCGACCTGGTGCTGCCAGATTTCGGGCCCGATGAGCTCGCCGAATTTCTGGAACAGTATAATCTGAAGCCCTGATGGCCGCCGAACGGCGGCATCTGCATTGCGAGGCAGGGCCCGAACCGATGCCGGCGTGGCGTTGAGGTTCCTACCGCCGGTCGAAAAAGTTGCCCGGCGGCAGCCCTTCCCTGCCTCTCCGCGCGTCCGACAGCAGTTTGGTGATGATGTTGGGGTCGACCGGTTTAACGAAATGACGATCAAACCCGGCGTCCTTCGACCGGCGCTTGTCTTCCGGCTGTCCCCAGCCGCTCACCGCCGCCAGGACGGCTTCGTGGGTTTCCGGTCTCTCGCGCAACTTGCGGGCGACTTCGTAGCCGTCCATGGCCGGCAGGTTAAGGTCGAGCAACACCACCTGGGGCTGAAACGCTTGCGCCATCGTCAGGGCGGGTGGCCCATCGTAGGCGATCCGGACGTCGTGGCCGGCCAGTTGCACCAGCATGGCCAAAGTATGCGCGGCATCGACGTTATCATCCACGACCAGCACCCGCAGGCCGGGCGTGGCCGGTTCCGCCTGGCTTTCCTCCGCGCAGTCGGGGGCGAGCATGAAGACCGGATGGTCTTGCGGCGCTGCCGCAGATCGATGCAGGCGCTCTTCAATCTCCTCGAGCGTGCGCGTTACCGCACGGGAATAAGTTCGGCTGGCCATTCGCGTGTTTTCATTTTCCCTTCGGCTGTCACCGCCGGTTCGGTCTCAGCGAGCGGGCGTCCTTTGCGATTCAGTGGCCGTGAGAGAAGCTGATTGCTGCTAAACTTTACAGTTCCACCGTCCGGTCCGCGTAACGGCCGCCCGGCAGGTCCTTCCACTCTGTGCCGCCGTTGCGAACGGCGACTCGCCCCTGGAAGGTTGTATCCGGAGAAAAGCGGACCGGCCCCTCGATTTTGAGCGTTTCGCACAACCGGAGTGACGGTACGGCCCGGGCGAGCATCTCGTCCAGGGCGTCGACCAATTTATAGTCGCCGGAAAGTTCCGCTACCGGCGGGACCGCACGCCGTTCGGGTACTAACTCGAGCCGGTAAGCCTCGTCGAGTTCATACGCATCCGATCGCACCGCCAGAAGGTCGCTCGTCGTTTTGACGGGTGCGAACCGTGACCTGGGCACCTCAACTGCAGCCGAGCCGTCAAAGCATTCGATGGCGGCGCCCATGGCCGTTTCCAGTTGGTAGACCTTTGGCGAATGTTTGTCGCGCGGGTCAACGGTCTTCTGGTTGCGAATCAACGGTAACGGTAAGACGCCGTTCTCGGCGGCCAGTACCGATTCCAACACGTCGAGCCGGACCCAAAGGTTGTTCGTGTTAAAATAACGGTGGCGGCTGATATCCTGAAAAGCGTCCAGGTCCGCTTCCGGACACTGGGCGGACTCGCGAAGCAGGAATCGGCCGTCCGGCTTGCGCCGGGCAAGGTGACCGCCTTTGCGATCCACCGGCGTCCGGCGGGTAACCTCCATGAGGAACGGCGCACCCGACTCGGCGAAATAGCTCAGCAACCGGAGGTCCAGGGTAGCCCCGAGGTTGTCGGAATTTGAAACAAAAAGATAAAGCGTGTCGCGCGCCCGCAAGGCTCGCAAAAGTCCCGATCCCGCCAGCGCCGTATAAATGTCACCGTGGCCCGGCGGACACCATTCCAGTTGCGGGTTTTGCGGCCATTCGCTCGGCGCGAGGGAATCGACGGCGATCTTGGGCACCTTATTCTGCAGCAACTCGAGAGAGGCCGGGTCGCCCAGCTCCGGGTAACGTGCGAGTGCGTTCCGGGTATCCGCGCTCGTGCTGAAGCTGTTCATCAAAAACAAGCCAAGGTCCGGGCCCAGGTGCTGTCGCAGATGCAGGAATTGCCGGACGATAATGTCCAGAAAAGTAAGTTCACCCCGCACCTGGAGCAGGCTTTTGGCTTTTTCGAGGCCCATGCTCGTCCCCAGGCCTCCGTTGAGCTTTATCACCGCAGTCCGGGAGAGGTAGGTTCGGACGCGTCCTGATTCTTCGTAATCCTCGATCCTGGGCAACTGGTCCACCGGTTCAATCGCCGTCTCCGCGATGTCCGCCGACTCATTGGCAACGAGTTTCGCGTACTGGAACAGGAAAGCTCTGACGGCCGTTTCACTCAGACCTTCACGTTCCATTTTGGACCGGATCGACCCTGTCGCATCTTGCATGGCTTTACCATGGTCCAGGCGCAGCGAAGGGCAAATGGGCAGTTGCACCGGGAGCGGACGCTGCCCGGCGCTAAAGCGCCGGGCTACTTTCCGGCTGCCCCTCCGGGGCGAAGACGGTTCTGTCTTAGCCTGCGGTCGCCTCGCTGCCGACGGGCATTTCCGTCGCGGGCGATCCAGCTTCGATTTCTTCGCCCACCACGTACCGCGTAAAACGCCGGACGATGATGTTTTCACCCAGTTCGGCAATTTTGGACGAAATCAGGTCCTTGATCGTCTGGTCGGGATTTTTGATGAACGGCTGGTCCAACAGGCAGACGCCCGCGTAGTACTTGTCCAATTTTCCGTCGACGATCTTCTCAACGACGTTCTTTGGCTTGCCTTTTACCTGTTCGCGATAAATCTCGCGCTCTTTCTCGACGGTCGCGGCCGGCACCTGCTCCCGGCTCACGTAGAGAGGATGCGCCGCGGCGATGTGGAGCGTGATGTCTTTGACGAAATCGCGGAAAAGCTCATTTTTTGCGACAAAATCGGTCTCGCAATTAACCTCGACCAACACGCCGACTTTGCCTTGCAAGTGGATGTAAGAGGCCACCGTCCCTTCCTTGGCGGAGCGGAAAGCTTTTTTAGAAGCGCTTGCGATGCCCTTTTTGCGGAGAAGGTCCTCAGCCTTGGCGAGGTCGCCCCCCGCTTCCACCAATGCCTTTTTGCAGTCCATCATGCCGGCATTGGTCTTTTCACGAAGTTGTTTAACGAGGGCAGGGTTAACGTCAGCCATAACGAAATCAACAGACAAATTGAATATCGGCGCTCAGCCCCCCGGCCACCGGGGTCGCCGGAAAGGACCGGGAGAGGAATGGTCGTTCTATTCAGCCACAGCCGCGAGCTGGGCGGAATCCGCTTTCTTCCCTTCCTGAGTGGCGGTGTAAATGGCATCAACCAGCTTCTGGAGGATTACCCGGATGGCGCGAATGGCGTCATCGTTACCGGCGATGGGGTAAGTCACCTTGTCAGGGTCAGCATTCGTATCGACGATCGCGATCGTCGGGATCTTAAGCCGCTGCGCTTCGGCCACGGCGATCGCCTCGCGCGTCGTATCGATAACGACCAACGCGTCCGGCAGCCGTTCCATGTTGCGGATGCCTTCGAGATTCCGGCGCAACTTTTCAGCTTCGCGGCGCAACGCCGAGAGCTCTTGCTTGCCCATTTTGCTGTACTCGGGTGACTTTTCAATCTGCTCGAGGTACGTCAGGCGGCCAACACTTTTGCGGATCGTCGTCAGGTTGGTCAACGTACCGCCTAACCAGCGCTGATTGACGTAAAACTGGCCGCAAGCTTCGGCCGCCTCCTTGACGGCTTCCTGGGCCTGCTTTTTACAACCGATGAAGAGCACTTTGCCGCCCTGGCGCGCCACGTTGGCCAGAAACTCCGTCGCCGCGTGCAGCTGCTTGACCGTCTCGGAGAGGTTAATGATGTAAATCGAATTGCGTTGCTCGAAAATGTAAGGCTTCATCTTCGGGTTCCAACGCTTGGTCTGATGTCCGAAATGAACCCCTGCTTCCAGGAGTTCAGTCATTAATTCCATCGAAGACATATCTGATGTCGGCCGCGGGTCGTTCCTCTAGGTTCCTGTAATACCCATTACCAATTCTCGGTCGAAATGACGGTTTTCCTACCCGGCGCAGCGGTCTCTTCGACCAAGGATTGGCGTAAATTTGGTTTCCGGGTTGAGCCGGTGACTATTCTTCAGTTACGACTGGTTCGCAACTAAAAGTTAAGCCAGCCTGCCTCGCTCACCAATCCCTGGCGGTGTGGGAGTCGAGGCGGGCGAGGCAGGCTAAGGCAGCAGAATTCTCCGGCTACGCCGGAAAATTTCACTGCTTCTCGACTCATCCATTTTCAAACAGGTCGGCCATCCAACTGAATCGTTTCTTCCAGGCGCGCAAAAAGCCACAGCACGTCGGAGAGCCGGTTCAGGTAACGGATCGTGTCGGGGTTCACGTAATCGGCGGACCCGGTCAGGGCGACGACTTTTCGTTCGGCCCGCCGGCAGGTGGTCCGGGCAACATCCAGAGTCGCCGAGGCGAAGGTCGAGCCCGGGGTCGCCCAACGTTTGAAGGTGATGCGATGATTTTTCTCGAGGTCATCGACGACCGCGGTGAGCCAATCCACCATGGCCGGGGTGACGACGTCGTACCCGTCTTTGCGGTAACGTTCACGGTCCTGGTCGGCCACGGCCAGCTCGCCCATCAGGGTGACGAGTTCTTTCTGGACTCTCAAGATGGTCTCCTGGATCAAGGCTACCCCGGCGGAAGCGCGGGCCAGCCCCAGCGCGGCGTTCAGCTCATCGACCGTGCCGTAAGCCTCGACCCGGCGATGCGTCTTGGGCACGCGACGGCCGTACATCAGCGCGGTCTCGCCGGTATCACCTGTTTTGGTCGCGATCGACATCGAAAAGGTTTCCCTAAAGCAAAAGGACGGACCTTGCGGTCCGTCCTTCGAAGGCGGTTGCCCGTCAGCCGACGGCCGGTTCGGTCACCGGTACCGGCGCCGGTTCAGGGTTGAGCTCGCCGACTTCGACGGCCCGGACGCTGCGATGGTTCACAAAGCCCGTTCCGGCCGGAATCAGGTGGCCCATGATGACGTTCTCCTTGAACCCGCGGAGGTAATCGACCTTGCCCAGCGTGGCTGCCTCGGTCAGAACCCGCGTGGTGTCCTGGAAGGAGGCTGCCGAAATGAAGCTGTCGGTCTCCAGCGAGGCCTTGGTGATGCCCAGCAGCACGGGCACCGCTTCGGCGGGTTTGCCGCCTTGCTCGGTGACCCGGCGGTTTTCACGGTCGAACTCGAGGCGGTCAACCTGGTCACCCCAGAGCAGGGACGTATCGCCCGGCTCAGTGACCTTCACCTTGCGCAACATCTGGCGCACGATGATCTCGATGTGCTTGTCGTTGATCTCAACGCCCTGCAGCCGGTAAACCTCCTGCACTTCGTTGACCAGGTGTTCCTGCAGGTCCTGCGGTCCGCAGACCTCCAGGATCTCGTGCGGCACGATCGGGCCTTCGGTCAGCTGGGAGCCTTTCTTCACGAAGTCACCCTTGGAAACCGTGATGTGCTTGTTCAGCGGGATCAGGTGTTCCTCTTCCTGACCGGTGGTCGGGTCGCGCAGGATGAGCCGGCGTTTGCCGCGCACGGTCCCGCCAAACTCGACCATACCGTCGATCTTGGCGATCTCAGCCGCATCCTTCGGCCGGCGCGCTTCGAACAATTCGGCCACGCGCGGCAGACCGCCGGTGATGTCTTTGGTTTTGGCAATCTTTCGCGGCGTCTTGGCCAGAAGCGTACCTGCCTGGATCTTTCTGCCTTCGTGGACGACGATGTGGGCGCCCGCCGGAATGGAGTAGCTGGCGATCACGTCTTTGTTGTCGTCCATGATCACGATCTGCGGGTGCAGGTCTTCCTTGTGTTCCATCACCACCGTGCCCATCACCCCCGTGGCCGTGTCGACCTCGCGGCGAACCGTCACGCCGGGGATCATGTCGCGGAACTCGACCCGGCCGCTCCTTTCGGTCAGGATCGGCACGCTGTAGGCATCCCACTGCACGAAGGTGTCTCCGCGCCTCACCGGGGCGCCGTCGGCGACCGAAATCACCGATCCGATCACCACGTTGTAACGTTCCAGTTCACGCCCGTCATCGGCATGGATCGAGACCGAGCCGTTCTTGTTCAGGAGGATGAAGTTGCCGTCCACCGACTGCACCACGCGCAGATCGTTGAACCGGACCGTACCGTCGTTCTTCGCCTTGATGATCGGCTGCTTGAACAACTGCGTCGCCGTACCGCCGATGTGGAAGGTACGCATGGTCAGCTGGGTGCCGGGTTCGCCGATGCTCTGCGCCGCGATGATGCCGACGGCTTCGCCCAGCTTCACCATCTGGCCGGTGGCCAGGTTACGCCCGTAACACTTGGCGCAGATACCGCGCTTGGACTCACAGGTTAAAACCGAACGGATCTTCAACTGCTCGACGCCGATGCTCATCAGGGCCTGGCCTTGCGGCTCTTCGATCAGCTGGTTGGTGCGGATGATCGCCTCCTTGGTAACCGGATTGATGATCGTCTCGCAACTCACCCGGCCGACGACGCGCGTCGCCAGGTCCACCACCTCATCATCGCCTTCGTAAATCGAGCGCACCACGATGCCGTTGGGCGTGCCGCAGTCATCCTCGACCACGATCACATCTTGCGCGGCGTCAACCAGCTTCCGGGTCAGGTACCCGGAATCGGCGGTCTTAAGGGCGGTATCCGCCAGACCCTTCCGGGCGCCGTGGGTCGAGATGAAGTACTCCAGCACCGACAACCCCTCGCGGAAGTTCGACGTGATCGGCCGTTCGATGATTTCGCCGGACGGCTTGGCCATCAACCCGCGCATGCCCGCCAACTGTTTCACCTGCTGGCGGTTGCCGCGTGCCCCGGAATCCTGCATGAGGTAGACCGGATTCAGTTCGCGGCGGCCCTCATTGTGTTCGAGGGTGCGGAACATCACGTTGGAGATTTCCTCACCGGCGTGGGTCCAGATGTCGATGATCTTGTTGTAACGCTCGCCATCGGTGATGATGCCGCTGCGGTATTGCTTCTCAACCAGCGCGAGTTGCTTGTAGGCCTTGTCCAGCTCGATCTTCTTTTCGTCCGGGATAATCATGTCGGTGATCCCGATGGAGACACCGGCACGCGTCGCCCAGGTAAAGCCGAGTTCCTTGAGCTTGTCCAGGGTTTCGACCGTCTTTTGCTGGCCGGCCACCTGGTAAGTGCGCCAGATGATGTCGCTGAGCTGTTTTTTGCCCGCGTTCTTGTTGAAGAAACCGAGGCTCGACGGCCAGATCCCGTTGAAGATCACCCGGCCCGCCGTGGTCTCGATCACGTGCGCCTCCGGGTTTCCGTAAACGGTTTTGCGGCCGAAATCGGGGTTCTTGAACCGGATCTTGTCATGGATCTTGATCGCGTTTTCGGCCAGGGCGAACTCGATTTCCTGCAGTTCGGAGAACAACCGCAAACGCTCGTTTGCCTGGGCGCCCTTGCGCGGGTTCTGCGTGAGGTAGTAGCACCCCAGGACGATGTCCTGAGACGGGGTCGTGATCGGCTTGCCGCTTGAGGGCGAGAAGATGTTGTTCGGCGCCAGCATCAACAGGCGCGCTTCCATCTGGGCTTCGACCGACAGCGGCACGTGCACCGCCATCTGGTCGCCGTCGAAGTCCGCGTTGTAAGCGGTACAGACGAGCGGGTGAATCCGGATGGCTTCGCCTTCGATCAACTGCGGTTCAAACGCCTGAATGGAGAGGCGGTGCAGGGTCGGCGCACGGTTCAGCAACACGGGGTGGCCCTTGGTCACCTCGTCCAGAATGTCCCAGACCTCCGGCGTCTGCCGTTCGATCATCTTCTTGGCGCTGCGCACGGTGTGCACGTAGCCGAGTTCTTTGAGGCGCCGGATGATGAAGGGCTCGAAAAGAACCAGCGCCATCTTCTTCGGCAGACCGCACTGGTGCAGTTTGAGTTCGGGACCGATGACGATGACGGAACGGCCCGAGTAATCAACGCGTTTGCCGAGCAGGTTTTGACGGAAACGCCCGCCTTTACCCTTCAGCATGTCGCTGAGCGACTTCAGCGGCCGGTTGCCCGCGCCGGTAACGGCACGCCCGTGGCGGCCGTTGTCGAACAACGCGTCCACGGCTTCCTGCAACATGCGTTTTTCGTTCCGGATGATGACGTCCGGGGTCTTCAACTGGAGCAGGTTCTTCAACCGGTTGTTCCGGTTAATGACGCGCCGGTACAGGTCGTTCAAGTCGGACGTCGCAAAACGGCCGCCTTCCAGCGGTACCAGCGGACGCAGGTCCGGCGGGATCACGGGCAGGACTTCCAGGATCATCCATTCCGGGCGAGAATGCGAGTTGATGAACCCCTGGACCAGCTTCAGCCGCTTGGCCAGCTTCTTGCGGATCTGCTTGCTCTTGGTGTTGTTCATCGCCTCTTCCAACTCCGCGTTGAGCGAGTTGAGGTCGGTCTGCGACAACAAGAGCTTGATCGCTTCGGCGCCCATCCCGGCCACGAAAGTGTCACCGTACTGTTCCTGGGCCTCGCGATACTCCTGCTCGTTCAACAGTTGGCATTTCTGCAGCTGCGTCTGCCCCGGGTCGATGACGATGTAGTCTTCGTAATAAATCACCCGCTCCAGCTGCCGAGAGCTCATGTCCAGCATCAGCCCGATGCGGGACGGCATGCATTTATAAAACCAGATGTGGGAGACCGGAACCGCCAGCTCGATGTGGCCCATCCGCTCACGGCGGACGCGCGAAAGCGTGACCTCAACGCCGCAACGGTCGCAGATCACCCCTTTGTGCTTGATGCGTTTGTACTTACCGCAGGAACATTCCCAGTCCCTGGTCGGCCCGAAGATGCGTTCACAGAACAGGCCGCCCTTCTCCGGTTTGAACGTCCGGTAGTTGATCGTTTCAGGGTTCTTGACCTCGCCCTTGCTCCAGGAGCGAATCGCGTCCGGAGACGCCACGCTGATCGCGACCTGGTCGAACCCGACTGAGCGCTCTTCTCCGAAAATCTCGCGTAAATTGGTTTCGTTCATATTACCACCGGTAAAAGGTAGAATCGATTCAGGAGCCGCCGTTTACCGGGTCCGGCGTCCCGAGCTAAAACTTGTGCCAGCTTTCTTGTTGTACGCTTCGAAACCCGCCCCGGAAGCGTCGTTCCGGGGCGAGCCGAAACAGGTTGCGCCTTGCGCATGGCTGCTGTCTGATCACAGCGTCGCCGCCACGGCTTCACCGTCCAAAAGGGATTCACCGTACGTCCCCGATCCGGATCGGCCACCGACTTTGACGTCCAGACCCAGGCTTTGCATTTCCTTGATCAGCACGTTGAATGACTCCGGCGTACCGGCCTCCAGGGAGTTGTCGCCCTTCACGATTGACTCGTAAATGCGGGTGCGCCCTTGCACGTCGTCCGATTTGACGGTGAGCAATTCCTGCAGCGTGTAGGCAGCCCCATACGCTTCGAGCGCCCAGACCTCCATCTCCCCGAACCGCTGGCCGCCGTACTGGGCTTTACCGCCCAAAGGCTGCTGAGTCACCAGCGAGTACGGGCCCACGGCGCGGGCATGAATCTTGTCCGCAACCAGGTGGCCAAGTTTGAGCATGTAGATGTAACCCACCACCACCGCCTGCTCGAAGGGTTCACCGGTCCGGCCGTCGTACAACGTCGATTTGCCGTTTTCGTTCACCCAACGGAATCCGTCCACCTTTTTGGCGTCGGCCAGGTAGCGGCGGATTTCCGGTTCCTCGATGCCGTCGAACACCGGGGTCGCAACCTTGAACCCGAGCGCCTTGGCCGCCACGCCGAGGTGGGTTTCCAGCACCTGCCCGACGTTCATACGGCTCGGCACACCCAAGGGGTTCAGGACGATTTCCACCGGCGTACCGTCACTGAGGAACGGCATGTCTTCCTCCGCCACGATCTTGGCCACCACGCCTTTGTTGCCGTGGCGGCCGGCCATCTTGTCGCCCACGCTCAATTTGCGCTTGCTCGCGATGTAAACCTTGACCTGCTTGATGATGCCGGGATCAACGTCATCGCCGCTTTCGATGCGGTCCAGCGACCGTTCCTTTTCCAGATCCAACTCGGCGAACTTGTGTTCGAACGAACTGATGATCTCGCGGATCTTGTTCCGGATCGGGCTCGGGTCGATGTCGATGTGATCGTAGACGCCCGCCAGTTTGCGCAGCAGCGTCTTCGTGATCTTCCGGTTGGCCGGGATGATGATTTCCCCCGTCTCCGCGTTCACCACATCCAGCGGAATTTTTTCACCCAGCAGGATGTTGGAAAGCGCTTCGGTCAGTTCTTCGTGCAGTTCGTCTTTCCGCTTTTTGTAATCCTCGGAAATCTGCTTGGCCTGACGCTTGGTCTCAACCGGCGTCAGCTTCTGCTTCTGGACTTCTTTACGGGATGAAACCTTTACGTCCATGACGATTCCGTACGTACCGGAAGGCACCGTCAGAGAAGTATCTTTCACGTCCGCCGCTTTCTCACCGAAGATGGCGCGCAAAAGGCGTTCTTCCGGCGCGAGCTCGGTTTCGCTCTTGGGCGTGATCTTGCCGACCAGGATATCGCCCGGCTTGACTTCCGCGCCGACCCGAATGACGCCGTCCGAACCGAGGTTCCGCAGCGCTTCTTCGCTCACGTTCGGGATGTCGCGCGTAATCTCCTCCGGCCCCAGTTTGGTGTCGCGGGCGCCGATCTCGAACTCGTCGATGTGGATGGAGGTGTAGATGTCCTCCTTCACCACTTTCTCGGAGATCAGGATGGCGTCTTCGAAGTTGTAGCCGTTCCACGGCATGAACGCGACCAGCACGTTGCGGCCGAGGGCCAGTTCGCCGTCCTCGGTGTTCGGCCCGTCGGCGATGACCTGTCCCTTGGTGATTTTCTCACCTTTGCGTACGATTGGCTTCTGGTTGATGCACGTACCGGCGTTGGACCGCATGAACTTGCGCAGTTCATAGACAAAAATGCCTTCGTCCGGACGGCTGATCATCTTCTTCTTGAACTCCGGCACCCGGCCGTCCCGGGTGGTAATGATCATATCGGCAGAGACCGAAGCCACGACGCCGTCGTCCTCGGCGACAATCACCGCCTTGGAATCGCGGGCGACCTTGCCTTCCAGGCCGGTGCCGACCAGCGGAGCCTCCGAACGGATCAGCGGCACACCCTGGCGCTGCATGTTCGAACCCATCAAAGCGCGGTTCGCATCGTCATGTTCCAGGAACGGAATCAAACCCGCCGCCACCGACACCAACTGCTTCGGCGAGATGTCCATGTAGTGAACCTTCGACGGTTCCACTTCCAGAAAATCGCCGCGGAACCGCACCGAGACCTTCTCGTCGAGGAAGTTGCCCTTGGCGTCCACGGGCGCGTTGGCCTGTGCGACCAGGAAATTCTCTTCCCGGTCGGCGGTCAGGTAATCGATCTGCTCGGTCACCCGGCCGTTTTCGACGCGGCGGTACGGCGTTTCGATAAAGCCGAACTCATTGATCCGCGCGAAGGTGCTCATCGAGCTGATGAGGCCGATGTTCGGTCCTTCCGGCGTTTCGATCGGACAAATGCGCCCGTAATGGGAGGGGTGCACGTCCCGGACTTCAAACCCGGCGCGGTCGCGGCTCAAGCCGCCCGGCCCGAGGGCCGAAAGGCGCCGTTTATGCGTCAACTCGGCCAGCGGGTTGGTCTGATCCATGAACTGGCTCAACTGCGAACGGCCGAAAAAGTCGCGGATCACCGCGCTGAGCGCCTTCGGGTTGATCAGCTTCTGGGGCGTCATGCCGTCGATGTTCACGTCAAACAGCGTCATCCGCTCCTTGACCAGGCGCTCGGTCCGGGCCAGACCGACCCGGCACTGGTTCGCCAGCAACTCGCCGACGGTGCGGACGCGACGGCTGCCCAGGTGATCGATGTCGTCCAAAATGCCTTCGCCTTTGCGCAAGGTCACCAGGTACTTCATCGCCCCGATGAAGTCGTCCTTGGTCAGCGTCCGCTCGGCCAGGTCAACGTTAATCCCAAGCTTCTGGTTGATCTTGTACCGGCCGACGCGGCCCAGATCATATTTTTTCGGGTCGAAAAAGAGGCGCTTGAGCAGACCGCGGGCGTTCGCGACGGTCGGCGGGTCTCCCGGGCGAAGCCGGCGGTAAATGTCCTTGAGGGATTCCTCTTCGTCGTGGGCCGGGTCTTTCTTGATCGACTTGATGATCGTGTCATCGTCTTTGGTGTCGACCACGTCGACCTCCTGGATGCCGAGACTCAGCACCTGCTGAACGGTCGTCTTGGTCAAAGGTTCGAAGGCGCGCGCGACCGTGATTTCGCCGTCCCGCACGTCATGGATCAGGACCTTGGTGTTGAGCGTCTCTTCTTCCAGGTCGTTGCTAAGGCGCAGCTTCTGGACGTCGTAAAAGAGCTTGATGATCTCCTCATCCGTGCCGAAACCGATCGCCCGCAGGAACGTGGTGGCCAGGAATTTGCGACGGCGCTTGCGCCGGTCCAGGTAGATGTACAACAGGTCGTTGGTATCAAACTGAACCTCCAGCCAGGAACCGCGATCCGGAATGATGCGGAAGCTGTAAAGGACCTTTCCATTCAGGTGAATCGAGGATTCAAAGGCGATCCCCGGCGAACGGTGCAACTGGCTCACCACCACGCGCTCGGCGCCGTTGATGACGAACGTACCTTGCAGGGTCATGAGCGGGATTTCGCCCATGTAGACCTTTTCCTCCTTGGTTCCCTTTTCGTCCCGCAATTGGAAGGTTACGTGCAAAGGCGCGCTGAAGGTCTGGCCTTCCCGCTGACATTCCAACGCCGACATCTTGGGTTCACCAATGTCGTAGCTGACAAAATCAAGGACGACCTTGTCGTCGTAACTCTGAATGGGAAAAACTTCTTTGAAAACCGCCTGCAAACCGACGTTTTTTCGCTTGCTCGGCAGGATTTCTTTCTGCAGAAACTCCACGTACGAGTTAAGTTGGACCTCGATGAGGTTGGGCGGTTCGATCGCCTCCTTGATTTTTCCAAAATAGATGCGCTCTGACATACGGGATCGTGTTCTCTCTCCGACCGGCTCTAAAGTTGCCGTACCGTGATCTACCGTGACGGTGCGAGTCGGAACGGCAAAGGGGAACAGGAATAGCCCCAGACACGGATCTTGTCAAATTGACCTCGTGTGTGGAGCTGTCTCTCTAAGATAAATTCGGACCTGCGAGCTATTTGTCGAGTTCCCCCGCTGTTACAACGCCAACAGTATACGGCATTTCCGTCGCTGCGCAAGCCGGGGAAATGCCACAAATGGGTAAAACGGTCGTTCGTGGCATTCTTCTGTTTCCGTCACTCCGTGCATTGATCCGATGCCGCAAACTGAGGCCAGCCATTTGTGGCATTAAAAAAAGACGCCCGGTTTCCCGGGCGTCTTTTCCAGCAACGGTAAACGGTACGGTCGCGAGCTTACTTGACCTCGACCTTAGCCCCCGCGCCCTCGATTTTCTTTTTGATGTCCTCGGCTTCCTGCTTGGAAACGCCTTCCTTGATCGGTTTCGGAGCGCTTTCGACCAAAGCTTTCGCCTCAGCCAAGCCGAGCCCCGAGACCGATGCGCGAACCTCTTTGATGACGGCGATCTTGTTCGGGCCGACTTCCTTGAGGATCACGTCAAAGGTGGTCTTTTCTTCGACCGGGGCCGCCGGCGCGGCTGCGCCGCCGGCCGGAGCGGCCACGGCCGCAACCGGGGCCGCCGCGCTTACGCCCCATCGTTCTTCGAGTTTCTTCACCAGGTCAGCGATCTCCAAAACGGTGAGGCCGCTAAGCTGCTGTACGAGTTGTTCGGTATCTGCCATGGTGTGTGATAAAGGTATCGTCGCGCTCCGAAGCCTCAGGAGCATTTAAGATCTCGCAGCTGCAAGACCCGACGAGGAACCGTTTTTTTGTTTGCAACGCAGCGCGTGGCTTCTGGCACGCCGCGGGAGATGAAAATGTCACAAGGGCCACGAATAACAAAATGCCACCGGTGCCGCCGTTCGCGGCATCTTGGGTTTATGGCATCCTGAAGCTTATTCTGCTGCCGGCGCCGGCTCGGCACCGCCCTCCTTTTCGAGTCGGGCCTTCAACAGGCGGGCCAACGAAGCGCCCGGCTCATTCAGCACGGTGACAAGCTTCTGCAACGGCGACTTCAGGAGACCGAGCAATTGGGCCTGCAGCACTTCTTTGGACGGCAGGTCGGCCAGCGCCTGGACCTGTTCTTTCGACAGGAACGCATGATCCAGTACGCCCGCCTTGACCGCAGGCCGTTTGAATTCGGTTGAAAAAGTCTTGATCACCTTGGCGGCCGCGCTGATGTCGCTCTCGCCGATGATGATGGCCGTCTGGCCGACAAGGCTTTCACCCAGGTCGGGAAAACCGACGTCGGCCGCAGCCCTGCGTAGAAAGGTGTTCTTGACGACTTTGCATTG
>JAFAUY010000202.1 GCA_019243005.1 Verrucomicrobiota bacterium
CACCGCCAGCGAACGCGATGAAGCAGAACGGGCGGCTTGGCGTCAAGCGTACGCCGACTTAACGCCCAGCGAGTTGGTCTTTGTCGATGAGAGCGGGGCCAACCTGGCCTTGGCGCCCCGCTACGGCTAGGCCCTTAAAGTGCGGCGCCAACCACGAGGCCAGGTTGTCCGCGATGTCAATGGCGCCGCGTTCCTGGTTTTTGCCCTTACGAGCGGGGACGACGATGCGCCGGCCTCCGTAACGGACGTCCTTCCAATCGAGCCGTTCGAGCGTGGACCGCCGCACCCCGGTAAATAAGGAGATGGCGAGAAAAGGATCACTTCCGGGTCGGCGGCGCGGAAGAGCTTTTCCGATTGCTCGGCGGTCAGCACGGCGACCTCCTGATTTTCGCTCGCCCGCTGGTGAAACTCCTCGATCCCCGTGACCGGGTTGCTTTGGCAACAGTCGAAATCGACGGCGTACTTAAACACACAGCGGGCGTAGCCCCGGAGGTTGTTGCGGGTTTTCGTGGCCGCGGGAAGGCCGAGGAAGCCAATCCTTGGTGTCGAGGGCGGTGATCGAGGCGACGACGCGCTCCCCGAAAGCCTCCTCCAACGTGCGCAAGGCGTCCTCCACGCTTTCGGTGTAGCGTTTAAACCTCTCGTTGGCGTCGAGGCGGCGGAACTCCTCCTGCACCTTCGCGATGAGGACGGGCATCGGCACCGATCGAGCCGTTAGCTCCGGGTGCCGGAGGTACAAATCCACGGTGTCGGTGAGGGTTTTACCGTGGGGGCCAGGCGCTCGACCCCATCCATCGCCCTCAGCGGCCTCGGGGGAGAGGGAAAGTCGGGTCCCGTGGGCCAAGCGTTCGGTGTTAAGGTTGGCGGCGGCTTCCTTTGCTTCTTTCTCCGTTTTAAACCATCATTACACCCGTTGGCCGTGGACGAAACCGACCACGCGCCAATGGGCGAAACCGTTGGGAACCTTCGAACGGCGGACTTCAAATAAATCGGGGCGTTTGCGGGGCATACACCCCCCGTTTACCGGCACTTCGCAAATTAGATAAACGAAAATCGTAACGTTACGTAACGTTAACGGGCACCTCCGAGGGTCCAAAATCGTCGGAAGTCGTCTTCGCACCCCTCGGCGTGTGGCAGCGCGTACGGGATTCGAACCCGTGTACCAGCCTTGAGAGGGCTGTGTCCTGGGCCTCTAGACGAACGCGCCATCGATCAGCAAATAACTTGCGGCAAACCCGCCGTCGCCTCCCCTGTTATTTAGGCGAGACGAGAAAAACTTCAAAGACATTCGACGTTGGTCGGCCGGTCATGAGGATGCGGGGTGACTCCGCCGCTTAAGTGCAGTAACGTTAGCCGCATGGAAATCGACTGGAACACCGTTTCGGCGGTCGCCACCGTGGTCGCGGCGATTGGTTCGTTTGTGGCTGCAAGCATCGCCGTTTTCACTGCGTCCTCTGCCAGGAAACAAGCGGGGGGCACGCAAAAGCTGATAACCGAACAGACGAAGGTTTTGTTGGAAGCTGCCAAAGCGAATGCTCTGGCGACGCGTCTGCGCTACTATGACGAGCAACGAAGCCGCGCTATGCGAACGGTCCAGGGCTCGAGCCTGAAGCAACTGACGGACGAACAGGAACATCTGGTGTACCAACTCGATGAGGTGCTGAACCGGCTGGGAGTAGGCATCAACCGCGAGTCAACCCTTTCGCCGCACAACGATCTGGTGAAACGGACCCGCGCCGAGCGGCAACCGGCCGATGCGGAAGCGGTGTCCGGGACCCGGGACTAGTGGCCGCCGGTTGCCGGGTCCAGGCAGCAGCACGCGTTTTTTCGGCGTTGCCGGGAACGCTGAGTGCATTCGCCTTCGACGAAGACGTTCCCCTCTCAGCGGGACTCGCGCGCTTTGTTCTCTGCGGCTTTGCGCTGGTCGAGTTCGCGAAGCGGGATGGTGGGACGGATATTCGCCTGAGTCTGGAGGGAGATCTGCCCCCACTCGAAATTGTTGATCAGGGCGATGAGGCGCGGCTCTAATTTTCGCATTCGCGCTCCCAGGTAATGGTAATAGAGGCGCAGGTACTGCCGCTTTTGGTTGAACGTGGCGGCACGACCGGCGTAGTACCGCAGCGAGATCGCATAAGGGTCCCGCTCGGCCAGGGTACGAATCTCCCGGAAGCGGATCAAATCCTTGATCCTCTGCGCGGCGCTCGATTGGGTACCGGGAGGAATGACGCCTTGCGGCGCCGGGCCGCCGGGCAGCAAGTCCAACGGGTTCGGCGCCGGCGTGCTTCGAGGTTGGGGTAAGGCGTTGGTTTCCGGCAACAGGTCCGGCGCGGCGCTCTCGGGGGGGGTAGGGACGGGTGTGATCAGCGGCTCAGGCGTCGCTTCCGGGAGAACGGGCGCTTCGGGTGTGGGGGAAACGTTGGCCGTAGGCGCCGGCGTCGGTTCCTGCGCGTGGCCAAAGCCAAGGATGCAGAAAGCGGCGCCGAACAGACCTCCGAGCCAAAACCTAGCCGCGTTTGCCATCAGCTGGTCAGTCTAACGAAGCCGCGGCCAAAAGAAAGGATCGACCGCCTAGCCCGCAAAACGCAGCGGAATTTTCCGGCGTAGCCGCAGAAATCCGCTGCTAAAGCCTGCATCGCTCACCAAATCCCTGGGGATTATCGAAGGATTGGTGAGCGATGCAGGCTTCTGAAAATCGGGCCGGCGGGATTTGAACCCACGACCTCTTGAACCCCATTCAAGCGCACTACCAAGCTGTGCTACGGCCCGAGGAAAGGAGGCGGAAAAGGTGGGCTGAAGCCAACGGTTTTGCAAGCGCAAACTCAATCCCGCGCCTCGAGCAAGCGCCGGGCACAACTTTCATCCGTCACCAGGCCATTGACCCAGCCTCCACGCACGGCACCTAAAACGGCCCGGACCTTGCGAAGGCCTGCGGCGAAGGCGATTACCGGCCTGCTGGGCGGCGACCGCAGGGGAACACTGGTTACCCGGGCATGGGTGCTGGCCTTGACCATCTCTCCGTAGAGGTCAAAAGCCCAGCCCAGGATTTCACCGACGGCGCCGGACTGCTGGAGTTCGACCACCTCCTGCTTGGTAACGAACCCATCTCGTTGGATCGGGCATCCCGGGCCGATCTCGCCAACCCCGACGAAGGCGACGTCCGCCTGGGCCGAAAGGTTTTCGACGACGCGGTAGAGCCGGTGGTGGCACCACTGCTTTCGTTCCTCCGGTGAATCGGCGAACATGGGGGCCGGCAGCAGAAAATATTTGCTTCCGGTCTTTTCGGCGGCTCGGAGGGTGACATCGTACCGGTTGCTAGAACCGTCCTTGGCAAAGGCCCCCACCAGCGAGACCAGACGATGCTGGGGGCGTGGGATCTCGGAAAGCTCTTCCACGACGGCTTTGAGCGTACGTCCCGTGCTCAGGGCGATAACCTTCGGTTCGGTCGCCGAGAAGTACGTTTCCATCACCTGAGATCCGGTCACGGCGAGTTTGCGTAACAGGGGATCGGTGCCGTCACCGTTGCTGGGTACGATTTCGCAGAGGCTCAGGTTGAACCTGCGGCAAAGCTGATCCGCCAACTCAAGGCAGCCCGCGATGCGGTGGTGCACCCGCACTTTGACGATCCCTTTGGCCAGCGCCATCGCCACCAGCCGTTGCGCGGCCGGCCGAGAAATCTTCAGCTTGCGCGCAATCGCCTGTTGAGTATTTCCGGCCACGTAATAGAGCCAGGCGGCACGGGCCGCGAGGTCAAGTTTTTCGTCCTGTTTGAAAGAAAACGCCGACATGCAACCGTCCCGGTATACCGCAACGGTATTATTAAGGGGGAAAAGCGGGGCCAGGCGCAAGCCATCTCGCATCGAACAGCGCCGGCGGCGGGTAAATTACGGAGCCGACGGTCTTTCCCGTCCTCCTCACGTGTACCGAACGCGGGTTGACATTTCCCCTAACTCCAGCAGGCGGCGTTTGACCTCCTCAGAAACGAGTTGCCCGTTGGCAAAATCCTCACCGGTGGCGAAGACGAAGCGGGGGATAACCAGGCACCTGAAATCAAGCATGAGGCTGTTGGCAAACGCCATGACGGACATGTAACTGGCGTAACCGCCGGCCGCACAGGCGAAGCCGACGATTTTACTTTCCCATGATTGCCCGGTGAGCTCGAGCAAGTTTTTGACGGTGGCGCTCAGGTCGAAATTATAAATCGGCGCGGCCACCACGATCACGCGGGCCGTCGCCACGATCTGATTGCAGCGGATCGCCTCGGGGTCGTCGTAAGCCGTGTCTCCGTCACAAAATGGCAGGTCAAAGTCGCGCAGGTCCAGTATTTCCGCTTCCAGGGCATTCGTCTGGTAGTAATCCAGCAGGTACGAGGCAAGAATCCGGCTACGGCTCTGCGGCTTGCGCGATCCCGATACGACGAGGTATTCAGAAGCCATGCGCACACTTAAGGGCAAACCGGTTTGCAAGCGCAAGCGTTTGCGGCCGGCCGCCCAACGATAAAAATTGTTCGTCAAAGCGGGCAGGTGCGTTATGGTAGCGCCCTTCGCATCAGTTTCGGGGCGTAGCTTAGCTTGGTAGAGCGCCTGCTTTGGGAGCAGGAGGTCGCGCGTTCAAATCGCGCCGCCCCGACCATGCGTATCCATGCTGCGGATTGATGTCCTTACCCTTTTTCCCGGGCTCATCGAGGGGGCCTTTCGAGAAAGCATGCTGGGGAAAGCCCAGGAAAACCGGCTGGTTCAGATCCGGTGCCACGACCTGCGGCGATGGGCGCTTGGGCGGCATCACGTCACCGACGAACCGCCGTACGGCGGCGGCGCCGGCATGGTGATGAAAATCGAGCCGATTGCCCGCGCCCTGGATGAACTGCGGACGGACGAAACGCACGTCATCCTCATGGGACCGGCCGGGCGCCGGTTCAACCAGGAGCACGCCGGTCGGCTCGCGAACAGAGCTCACTTGATTTTCGTCTGCGGACATTACGAAGGGGTGGATCACCGAGTGGCTGAACACCTGGTCGACGAGGAAATTTCAATCGGGGATTACATCCTTACGAACGGCGCGATCGCCGCGGCCGCCGTGATCGATGCGGTTTGCCGGTTGGTGCCAGGGGTTCTCGGCAGCGGAGATTCGGCGACCGAAGAATCGTTCTCGCATGATCTCCTGGAGTACCCTCAGTATACGCGTCCGGCCGAGTTCGCCGGCTGGCGCGTGCCGGACATCCTGTTGTCAGGAAACCACGAAGCCATCCGGCAGTGGCGAATGGAACAGGCGCTCAAAATGACCCGGGAGCGACGGCCTGACCTTTTGGGCGGCGGCGAAAGGATGTAAGGTTAACCGTAAAGGCATCCTGACGCTGAAGGGGAACCGTGATTAATTCATTTTCGAGAACAAAACCGCGCGCCCGCCGCGCGCTTCCTTTTTTTCTTCTGCTCGGGTTGGGAGTGGCGGGATCAATCGCGGCGGCGCTGGTGTTCGCGTTTTATTTCTGTTGGGCGTTGCGCTTTGATTTGAAGCAGGTCGGCCAGATCCCGGAGCGATCCTGGATCTACGACATGGACGGCAAGCTGTACACGCGGCTGTACGGCGAAAACCGCATTCTGGTTGAGCCGGATAAAGTGTCGCCCTGGTTTAAAAAGGCGTTGCTTGCACGGGAAGACGCCCGTTTTTACGAGCACCACGGCGTCGATTTTATCGGCATCGCCCGCGCGCTCGTCCGCGATGTTACGCATGCTGCGATCCGGGAAGGCGGCAGCACCATCACCCAGCAGCTGGCGCGGAACAGTTTTCCTTTGGGCGGCCGGACCCTTAGCCGCAAGATCCTGGAGGCCTGTGTGGCCTGGCGGATCGAAAGCGCTTACTCCAAAGATCAGATCCTTGGGTTTTATCTCAATCGCATTTACTTCGGGTCGGGCGAGTACGGGCTGGAGACCGCGTCCCAGGCCTATTTTGGAAAGACTTCCGCCAACCTGACGTTGCCCGAAGCGGCGCTGCTGGCCGGGTTGATCCGGAGTCCGAACCGGTTCTCACCCCTGCACAACCCCAAAGGAGCCGTCGAGCAACGGAACGAGGTGCTGGACCGTATGGCCGAACTTAACGTCATCTCGCCGGCCGAGGCCGAGCAGGCGCGGCACGCGACCCTGAAACTGGCAACCCGGCGCGCGCCGGCCCCGCAGCAGAATTACGCGATGGACGCGCTGTACCGCGAGTTGCAAGGTTTGGTCAGCCAGGATGCCATTGATGGCGGCGGTCTCCGTATCTACACCACGCTCGATCCGGCATTGCAGAACATCGCGGAGGAAGCCGTTGAGGGTTCGCTTAAACAGGTCGAAAGCAAAGCCGGGTACGGTCACCCGACCAAAGCACAATACGACGCGAAACCGCACAGTGACGAAGAGACGACGACCTACCTGCAGGGGGCCGCTTTGGTGCTGGATAACCGGTCCGGCGCCGTCCGCGCGTTGGTAGGGGGGCGCGACTACCGCGACAGCAAGTACAACCGTGCGTTGCAGGCAAACCGGCAGGTCGGCTCCACCTTCAAACCGTTCGTGTACGCCGCGGCGTATGCCCGGGGCATGATGCCGGGCTCGAGCATCGATGACGGGCCGATCGCCAAAGGCGAAATCGCGGAGGCGCCGGCCTGGAGCCCCGCTAACTCCGACCGAAATTTCGGCGGCATGCGGCCGGCCCGGGACGGGCTGATCTTCTCGCGGAATACCATGACGGTGCGCGTGGGCGAACTTGCCACGCTCGATCGGGTTCGCACGCTGGCCTTGGCGGCCGGGTTCGCCAAAGACATCCCGCGCTTCCCATCGGCGTACCTGGGCGCCTTCGAATCGGACCTCAAAGACGTTACCGCCGCGTACAGCGCCCTGGCCGGGGGTGGCATCCGGCGCGAGCCTTACTTGGTGGAACGCATCGATGACGCGGATGGCCGCATCTTGTTCCAGGCGCACCCGGACCAGAAACAGGTGTTGTCGCCCGCGGTCGCCTGGATGATCTCGCAAACCTTGCGCGGTGTGATCGAACGCGGAACCGCTGCGCCGGCCC
>JAFAUY010000292.1 GCA_019243005.1 Verrucomicrobiota bacterium
CATCGTGTTGGCGTGAGCCGAGCGTTCCAGCCACCGGTTGTTTTCCAAAAAGCCCAGCCACTGGGCGGAGATAAAACGCATTTTGGAAAAGAGGTGCCCGCTCTGTTTGAGCCGGTACTCGAAATCGCGCGCCAGCTCGCGGCGGAAAAATACGATTGCCTCGCCAAAGGCGATACCGGCTTTGGTGCCTCCAAAGCTGAGGAGATCCACGCCTGCCTTCCAGGTCAGGTCGGCCGCCGAACAACCATGATGGACGATGGCGTTGGCGATACGGGCGCCATCCAGGTGCACGATCAAGCCGGCTTCGTGCGCAGCCGTCGCCAGTCCGGCGGTCTCAGCGGGCGAATAGACGGTACCCAGCTCCGTCGCGTTGGTCAACGAAACCGCTCGTGCCCGCGACGAATGAATCGGACGCAGGCCTTGCAGAACGCCGCTGAGCGCCTCGGGCCGGATCCTGGCCTGTTCACCCGGAATCGGGATGACCTTGGCCCCGGGAACAAAACGTCCCAGAGCATTGCATTCGTCGGTTTCAAGGTGGGAAAATTCGTTCACGAGCACCGCCTCGTAAGGTTGCACCGCCGCGGCCAGGCTGAGGCAATTCGCCGCCGTCCCGTTTCCGGCGAAGTGGACGACGCACTCGCAGCCGAAAACACCCGCAACCACGTCACGTGCCCGTGCGGTGACCTCATCATTTCCGTAGCCGCTGGCGTGGCCGGATCCATAACGAGCCATTGCCTCGATGACCTCGGGAAAAACCCCGGCGTTATTGTCGCTCGCAAACTGCCGGCGGGAAGGCGTCATCCGGCAGCATGAACGAGCTCGAAGCAAGGGGCAACGGGAACAATTGCACCGGCGGAAATGCCCGCGCCGGTCCAAGGTGCGCCGGATCGTTGGTGCAGCCGCTCAAGTGAGCAATGGGCCAATCCACATTACGCTCGACGTTAACGGGTCATCTGAACGAAAAATTCGGTATGGAAGAGGAGATGGTGCTGGTAGTGCGCAGGGCCTTGTTCGATCAACTGGGGGCATTTCAGGGCCTGAGCTTTGAAGTGGATCGTTACCTGCCGAGCTTTCTGGCGCGGGAGCACAACTTCTTTGCGCCGCGTTCCGCCGCGGAGCAGGACCCGAGTCTTAAACAAATCATTCCTTACGCCATTGTGACCCACGGCGGCAAAGTCCTGCGTTACCGGCGCGGCAAAAAGTCCGGTGAACAACGTCTTGTGGCCAAGGGGTCGATCGGCATCGGCGGCCACATGAATGATTCGGACGAAGGCCTGTTTGCGCTCGACCGGGCGGCCTACCTGGCGGGGGTGAAACGTGAGATCAAGGAGGAGATCTCGATACCGGAGCCGGTTTCGAACCGGGCGGTGGCCCTGATCAATGACGATTCAAACGAGGTCGGCCGGGTCCACCTTGGCGTCGTGCACCGGGTGGAACTGCCCGTGGCCGAAGCGGTCAAACGCGAGAGCATGATTCTCGGGATAGAATTCCTGAGCGCGGAACAGCTCCGTGCCGAACGTGAAACCCTCGAAACCTGGTCGCAGATTTGCCTGGATCATCTGGAAAGGATCCTCAATGGGTAACGCGTAACGGGTAGCGGATAGATGAGGAGAGCTGCAGGCCACGATAGCGGGCGCAGGGAATACACCGGCTCAACTGGCTTGAGAATGGGTGTATCGCTTGCAGAACAAACTTATCGCGTTGCTGAACCGGGCGCACGAAACTGCTCCCGGAGCCGGCGGAAACGGCTTTCGTAAATCCAGTCGTAGAGCTGCATTTTGTCCGGAAACAGCGTCGCGGCCTGCACGCGAAGGTGAAGCCGTTCGATGTCGATCTCGCGCTCCGAACAATCGCTTGCCACGATAAGCGAGCAAAGCCGATCGACGCGGCGCTGGAACTCTCGGTAAGCTGCGTCGCTGGTATCCACTTAGCGGAGCTACACCACGTGCGGCCTGAAATGCAAGCAACGGGCCATCCACGAAAGATTCCCACTGCCAGCGTTTACCTTCCGCCAGGCTTGCAATCCTGCATCCGCCGGCCGCCATGCGAGCGCATTGCCCTGCCCCTCACCCGTCACCGGTCACCTCCGCCCGGTAAGGCATGCCGGCCTGCGCGCCGGCCCTGGTGACCTTAAGGGAGGCGGCCCGGGTCGCCTGCTCAGCCGCTTCCGCCAAGCTGAGGCCGTCGGCAATTCCCACCCCGAGCCAGCCGACGAAGCAATCCCCTGCGCCGGTCGTGTCCACGGGTTGAACCCTGGGGGCGGCAATCCGCCCTTTGCCTTCCGCGCCGGCATAAATCACGCCTTCCGAACCGAGCGTGACCACCACCTGCTTGCAGCCCTGGCCCAGAAACCAGCGCACGGCTTGATCGAAATCCGCAACCCCGCTGTAATCCTTCGCCTCGTGCTCGTTGACGACGATCGTATGGACCGCTGCAAGGACCGGCTGCGACAAGGGCCGCGTCGGCGCCGGATTCAAAATCCAGCGTTTGCCCAGTTCGCCGCAGAGCCCGGCGACGGCCTCGATGACCTCATCGCGGATCTCGAGCTGGGCGATAACCACATCCGCACGCGCGAAGGCCGGCCGTGCTGCCGACACCATCGTGAAATCAAGCGCATCATTCGCTGATTTGGCGACGGCGATCAGGTTGTCCCGGGTTTTGCCGTCCACGAGGATGAGGGCGACTCCGCTGGGCACGCCCGGAGCGATTTGAAAATAGTCGAGGTCGATACCCTCGGCGGCAAGCCGGTCGCGGGCAGCCTTGCCGAAGTCGTCGGCGCCGCGCGCCGCAACGAAAGTAACGTTGCCGCCGGCGCGGGCAGCCGCCACGGCTTGGTTGGCGCCTTTGCCGCCTCCGAACGTTTGGAATTCGCCGCCCAACACCGTTTCTCCGGGCCGGGGCAGCCGATCACAGTAAATGACCAGATCGGTATTCGAACTTCCGACGACGAGGATCCGGGAGGGCATATGCTCAGCTGCTCAGCTGATCTGAATTGATACCAATTCAAGAGGTTCAGCCTGGGCCAGGTTCACCTGACCCGTCGGGCCGGCAGGCCGTTCACTCCGACGCCGAACCCCAAACTTTGACCTCCGAGCTCCCACTTCCGCTACCGCGCGGCTTGCGTTGGAGCGGCGGGGGTGGGCGTGGTGGGTGCAGGTGCCCTGGCGAGAACCTGTTGCTTCTTCTTACGCTGGCCTGAGAGCTGGTCCACCAGCACCCCCAGGAAGATGACCGCTCCCATCACCGCGAAGTTCAACGAACTCGGGATGCCGAGCAGGTTGACCAAGTTCTGCAACACCTGCAGGAGGGCGGTGCCGATGATAATGCCGATAATTGAGCCTTCACCGCCGCGCAAGCTGCAGCCCCCGAGCACGGCCGCCGCGATGGCGTAGAGTTCGTACGACTGGCCGTGGTTGGCGGGTGAAATTGAGTTGGTATAGAAGGCGATGAGAATACCGGCGATGGCGACCAGCAGCATCTCAACCGCGTAGGTACTCAAGATGATCATCCGGCTGTTGATGCCGGAGTAACGGGCGGCGTCCTCATTGCGCCCGACTGCATAGAGGTAGCGCCCGAAGACCGAGCGGTGAAGCACAACGTAACTGACGATACCGACAATGATCAGCAGCACAAAAGGCATCGGCACGGGTCCGATGCTTCCCGTCGCCAGATGGCGCAGCAGCTCAAAGCCCGAGCTGCCGAACCCTTTGGTTTCGTCGTTGGCGACAAAGCGTGCCAGACCGCGATAAAAAAGCAGTCCGCACAAGGTCACGATGAAGGGCTGCATGCGGATGTAGGCGATAAACCAGCCATGCAAAATTCCCAGGAGAATGACGCCGATGATGACCGCCAATACCGCCATCGGCCACGGCAAGTTCCATTCGCGCAACATGATGGCCAGGATGACCCCTTGGAGCGCAAACACCGATCCCACGGAGAGGTCGATCCCGCTGGTGATGATCACCAGGCCCATCCCGATACTGAAGATGCCGTACATGCCGATCAGCCGGGCCATATTGGTGACGTTGGAGGCACCTAGAAACCGCGGGTTCAAGACTGCCACGATGACGCACAGGACGACCAATAGAATGGTGATGCCGAGTTCCTTCTTCATAGGGGAGCGGGGTTAAGAGAACGAGAAAAGGGTTTGTGAAAAGGCACGGGCGCTAAGGGGCTTTACGACCGGTCGCCAGGCTCATGATGGCTTTTTCTGAAAACTGGTCGCGCGGCAGGATCCCGGTGATGTCGCCCTCATGCATGACCGCGATCCGGTCGCTGACGCCCAGCACTTCCTCCATGTCGCTGGAGACCATGATGATGGCCACGCCCCGGTCGGCCAACTCGCGCATCAGCCGGTATATCTCGGCCTTGGCCCCCACGTCGATGCCGCGCGTCGGTTCATCGAAGATGATCAACTTCGGTTCCAGCGAGAGCCATTTGCCTAAAACCACCTTCTGCTGGTTGCCGCCGCTTAAGTTCATCGCCCGGGTCTCGATGGAGGGCGTTTTGACGCGTAAGGCCGCCACTTCCCGCTTGGAGACCTCTTCCTCACGCGCGCGGCTGATGAGCATCCCGGGTGAATAACGTTTCAAACCCGGCATGGTGATGTTTTCGCGGATGGTCATGCTGGTGATCAGTCCCGTGTGGCGCCGGTCTTCGGGTACCAGGTAAATACCGGCATCGATCGCCTCCCGCGAATTACGAATTTTGAGCTCCTGGCCGCCGAGCCGGACCGTGCCTTCCAGGGGCGGTTCGACCCCGAAAATGGCCTGGGCCATTTCGGAGCGGCCCGCGCCGACCAGCCCCGCAAAGCCCAGGATCTCGCCTTTGGCCACGTCGAAGCCGATCCGGTGATGCGGCCGATACGCCGTGCGCAGGCCTTCGACCTGGAAGTAACCCCGTTCCTGGGGACCCTTTCCTTTGACAAAAAGGTCTTCGAGCTTTCTGCCGACCATCAACGCGACCATGTTCTCGTGTTTGATCTGGCCGCGGGCAAGTTCCCCGGCGTTGCGCCCGTCGCGCAGCGCCACGGCCCGGTCGGCGATCTGCTCGATTTCGCCGAGCCGGTGCGATATGTAGATCACGCTGACGCCCGAGGCGCGCAGGTCCTTGATGGTTGCCAGCAGCCGGTCGGTCTCCGACAGCGTCAGCGAACTGGTCGGCTCGTCCATGATGATGACGCGCGCGTTCTGGGAGAGAGCCTTGGCGATCTCGACCATCTGCTGCTGGGCGATCGACAGCTCGTTCAAGAGTTTTGTGGGCGAGATGGCCAGCCCCAGGCGCTTGAGGTACGTTTCGCTCTCGGTCCACATCCGGCGCTGGTTCACCAGACGCAACGGTCCGCCGACCAACGGTTCGCGGCCCATGAAGACGTTGGCGGCCACATCAAGGTTGTCCAGGACGTTGAGCTCCTGGTGGACAAAACCGATGCCCAACGCGATTGCGTCGGCCACCTTGGAAATCGTCACCTTTTTTCCGTCAAAGAAAATCTCCCCTTCATCCGGCTGGTGCACGCCGCCGAGGGTTTTCATCAACGTCGATTTACCCGCACCGTTCTCGCCAATCAGGGCCACCACCTCGGCCCGACCGACCGAGAAACTTACGTTGCTTAACGCGAGAACACCGGGAAAGCGTTTGGTGATTCCTTTAAGCTCGAGCAGGGGAGTCGTATCGACAGGGACCGCCATAAGGGAGTTTACTCAGATAGTCGCGACAGAAACGGCGGGTGGTTTGCTTAAAGTATCTCCCCACGGCGATCGCAATGCTGGTACCGTGGGGAGACGAAAAGAACGGGCCGATGGTTTATTTGCCGCGCAGCTTCTTCAAATTCGCGGCAAACTCATCCACCTTGTCTTTGGTGATGGCCAGCGTCGGCACGATGACTTTCTTGTCCGCCGGCACCACCGACTTGTCGCCGTCGAGGTACTTGTCCATCAGCGTGATCGCCTGGTAGCCGAACTGGTACGGCTGCTGGACCACGGTGGCAAAAATCGCGCCCTCCCGGACGCCCCCCAGCGTCTCTTCCTCCTCGTCAAAGCAGACGATCTTGACCTTGCCCACCTTGTTGGAGTCCTTCACTGCGTTCAAGATGGCCGGCCCGTTGTAGCTCCACAACCCCACCAGGCAAGCCACATCCGGATACTTCACCAGCGTGTCGAGCACGTTGGCCTTGGCGCGCACCCGGTCGGTGTCGTCGGTCCGGGCGTCGATGATCTGGACGTTGGAACCTTGCAGCACCTCCTTGATGCCGCTGAAGCGCTCCCGGGCGTTCTGGGCATCGAGGGTGCCCACGAACACCATGATTTTACCGCCTTCGGGCAGCGCCTGCTTGATCAAGTCGCCGGCCTGGCGGCCCGCGGCGACGTTATCCGTGCCCACATAGCACACCCGGTTGCTGTCCGGCGCGTCACTGTCGTGGGTGAAGAGCAGGCATTGTTTGCCTACCGCATCGAGCTTGATCGTTTCATTCTTCGGATCGACGGGGCTGATGGCGATGCCGTCGACCCCCGCGGACAGAAGGTCATCCAGGATACGGGTCTGGGTGGCGGCCGTGCCGTCCTCGGGGATCCGGAACTGCACGTTGACGTTTTGGAGGTCCTGCGCCGCTTTGGTGGTGCCGGCGCGCGCAATGGTCCAGAAATCGGAGGCGTTGTTGGTCACGAACGCCAGCTTGAGCTTTTTACCGGCCGCTTGGGCGCTTCGACTTGGGCCGCCCACCGCCAGGGCGCAGAGTGCAATAAGAAACCAGTGAGTGAGGGGACGCTTCATAGCTGTCTTGTAGATTCAAGGTTCAATCAGATCAATGCTTTCTGAGCCGGGCCTGCCGTTTGGTCTACAGGGGGAGACGAAAATGGATCAGAACTCCCTTTCAACCTGTAAGGAATGGCAACCTTATGTCCAGCTTTTTTGGCTAAATTTTGAAGCTCCGGATTCCGGAAGGCGTTTTCGCAAGCGGTACACTACAGCCAGGGTGCCGTGAAGCACCGATCTTTGTGTAATCCTCCGGGCCATTCGCGCATGTAATTCGCACCAAACGTTCTAGACCAAGCCCCCTTTCCCCCAAAGCACCCCATGAAAAACCTTGAGTCACCTGAAATCTGGTTCGTTACCGGCAGCCAGCACCTCTACGGCCAGGAAACCCTCCGTCAAGTGGCCGAACACTCGCAAAAAATCGTTGAGGAATTGAATGCCGCCCAGCGGCTGCCGCTCAAGCTGGCGTTTGAGCCCGTGCTCACCCGGCCGGAGGAAATTCGCGCCCTGTGCATCCGAGCCAATAGCGCCCCCAACTGCGCCGGCCTGGTGCTCTGGATGCACACCTTTTCACCCTCTAAGATGTGGATCGGCGGGCTCACCCTCCTGAACAAACCGTTTTTGCACCTGCACACCCAGTTCAATCGCGACCTGCCCTGGGCTTCCATCGACATGGATTTCATGAACCTCAACCAAGCGGCGCACGGCGACCGGGAAGCCGGCTACATCCACACCCGCTTGCGCCTGGGTCGCAAAGTGGTCGCCGGCCACTGGTCCGATGTCCAGGTGCAAGAGCGGGTGGCTGCCTGGATGCGGGTGGCCCGCGGCTGGCAGGACTGGCAGGGGGCCAAGTTTGCCCGTTTTGCCGACAACATGCGCGAGGTGGCCGTCACCGAAGGCGACAAGGTTTCGGCCGAAGCCAAGTTCGGGTTTTCGGTCAACGGCTACGGCATCGGCGACCTGGTGGAGTACCTGAACAAAGTCAGCGATAAGGAAGTCAGCCAGCTTTGCGCAGAGTACGAAGAACGCTACCGGGTGGCCGAAGCGCTGCGCCCCGGCGGGCCGCGCCACGAGGCCCTGCGCGACGGGGCCCGCATCGAACTGGGCCTGCGGGGCTTCCTCGAGGATGGCAATTTCAAGGGGTTTACCACCAACTTCCAAGTCCTGCACGGCATGAAGCAGCTGCCCGGCCTGGCGGTGCAGCGCCTGATGGCGGACGGTTACGGCTTTGCCGGAGAAGGCGATTGGAAGACGGCGGCGCTGCTGCGGGCCGTCAAGGCCATGGTTGCGGACCTCAAGGGCGGCACCTCCTTCATGGAGGATTACACCTACCACTTGGCCCCCGACAATCATCTGGTGCTCGGCTCGCACATGCTGGAAGTGTGCCCCTCGATCGCCGCGGACCAGCCCTCCTTGGAAATCCATCCCTTGGGCATCGGCGGCAAAGAGGACCCGGTGCGCCTGGTGTTTAATGCGCCGCCCGGGCCGGCCATCAACGCGTCGATCATTGACCTTGGCAACCGCTTCCGGTTCATCGTCAACGAGGTCAATGCCGTCCAGCCGCTCGAACCGTTGCCGAAGCTGCCGGTGGCGCGGGCGGTCTGGCAATGCCTGCCGGACTTCAAGACCGCGGTAGCCGCCTGGATTTACGCCGGTGGCGCCCACCATACCGTCTACAGCTACACCGCTACCGCCGAGCACCTGGAGGACTTTGCGGAGATTGCGGGCGTGGAACTGGCGATCATCGATCGGGACACGACGCTGCGCGAGTTCAAACAACGGCTTCGTGACAACGAGATCTACTACCATCTCGCCCCCGGCCTGGGTGGGTTATGAGGCGGGACCCGGAGTTCGGCACAGATATAAACCAAACCACTTTCCGAATAACAAGGATTCAGTCGATTCGTGCGGTTACCATGAGCAGCTATCGTGAAATCAAGGAAGAGTGTTACGAGGCCAACCTGCTGTTGCCGGAACACAAGTTAATCGACCTCACGTTCGGGAACGTCAGCGTGGCCGATCCCGCGCGCGGCGTCTTTGCCATCAAACCCAGCGGCGTCGACTACAGCGTCCTGCAGTCCAATGACATGGTGGTCGTGGACTTTGAAGGCAGGCTCGTGGAGGGGTCACTGCGCCCCTCGTCGGACACCCCGACCCACCGCCGTTTGTTCCAAGCCTTTCAAGGCATCCGCGCGGTGGTGCATACCCACTCGCGCAACGCCGTCGCCTTTGCCCAGGCGGGCCGGGAAATCCCCTGCCTCGGCACGACGCATGCCGACTATTTCTACGGCAGCGTGCCGGTGACGCGCCTGATGACGGCGCAGGAAATTGAGTCGGCCTACGAATGGGAGACCGGCAACGTAATCGTGGAGCGTTTCAAGGATCTCGATCCGACGCAGATCTGTGCGGTGCTGGTCCAGAGCCACGGGCCGTTCGCCTGGGGACCAAGCGGCAGGAAAGCCGTCGAAAACGCGTTGGCGCTGGAGGTCATCGCCGAGATGGCCCTGAAAGCGCTGCAGCTTAACCCGAATGCCCCGCCGATTCCTCAGGCGCTGCTCGACAAGCATTTCCTGCGCAAACACGGCGCCGCCGCTTACTACGGCCAAGCGTAGCAAATGCCACAAGGAGAATGTCACAAATGGAAGAGAACCTGGTTTGCGACGTTCCTTCCTGAGACCACACAGATCAGGAATCAAGGAATATCGCCGGCATGGCTATGGCATTCTCTTACGAGCCCGGCGTGAGCAAGCCGGAAGCCAGGTTGATCGCGAGCGCCAGGATGACCGTGTTGAACATAAACGAGAGCAGGCCGTGCACCAGCGCCAAGCGACGGATGGCCGGGGAAGTAATCTGAACATCCGACACCTGGAACGTCATCCCGATCACAAACGAAAAGTAGGTAAAATCCAGAAAGTCCGGTCTTTTTGTGTTGGGAAACTCGAGCCCATCGCCGGGTTCGCCGTCGCGATCGTCCCCG
>JAFAUY010000204.1 GCA_019243005.1 Verrucomicrobiota bacterium
GACTTCCCGATCGCTCGCGTGGCCGAACTGACGCCCCGTGCTTGGGCAACCACCAGAAGTTGCCCCTGATCGCCGCAACCTGGGTGGGTTGGCTAAACGGATACGTTCCACTTGCGTGCGACCCACATCCCGCATGACCTCAGCCACACTTGGCAGGCCGCCAGAACGGCCTGGGATCAGGGGTGCATGGACGGCTTTCTCTGGGCGGAGTGGCCGAAGGCCCTGAAGTATTACTGGGACGACAAGCCTGTCCCTCAGCCGAATCCCAACCTGGTGCACCCGGTGCCGACGCCTACGCCTGCCGCGATCGCGGCCGAGGAAATGGAACCGGGAGATCAGGCGGATGCGATTGAACCGGACCCTAACGACCCGACACCCCCGCAAGGGCCTCCTCCCAGCTGGGTTCTGAACACGCTGGCTTACATGGACTGGCACGAGATTCCCAACTATTGGGAGTACGCGCGACGTTTTACCCTTTGCGATATGTTCTTCTCTTCCCTGATGGGGCCGAGCGAACCGAACCACCTTTACGCCCTGGCGGCGCAGTCGGGCGGTTTGGTCAACAACCCGGGGCCGGGCCTTGCGGGTGAGCCTGGCGTCTACACGTTTCCGACGATGGCCGAGTTGCTGGAGAATTCCGGGGTCTCCTGGAAATTTTACGACGAGAAGGCCGACCCCCATCTTCACAGCCTTTGGAACCCGCTGCCGGGCTTCCGGCAGTTCCAGGAAAATCCGGAACTCATGGCGCACCTGGTCCACACCGAGCAGTTTTATCAGGATCTGCAATCAGGCACTCTGCCCCAGGTCTGCTGGTTGGTGCCGGTGGTCGGCGACAGCGAGCATCCGCCGGCTGACGTGCAAACCGGCATGTGGTACGTCACCAACCTGATCAACGCCGTGATGCAGAGTCCCTATTGGCAGAGCGCCGCGATCATCGTGGTATGGGATGACTACGGCGGATTCTACGACCATGTGCCGCCTCAGCAGACCGATAAGTACGGTTTCGGCCCGCGGGTGCCGGCGCTCGTCATCTCGCCTTTCTCGCGCTCGGGAACGATTTGCCATCAGCGGTTCGACCTGACCTCTCCATTGAAGTTGATCGAAACGCGTTTTGGTCTAAAGCCGTTGACGCAGCGTGATGCCGAGTCAAATGACATGCTCGATTGTTTTGATTTCCACCAGAAACCGTTGCCGACGGACGTCATTTCAACGAGCACGAAGCTGGATTTTAGCAACCTCGAAACCACGATGCCCTGAGCTGCGGCACGGGCCTGACAGGTTGGTACGATGCCGGATGTCCCTCGTCCCTTAACTCCCCGGACCGAAAAGGAGATTAAGCGATTAAGGGTTTGCGTCCGGGGATCGTGTGGGTTGAAATCCCGTTGGATGATGTCGAACGCGCACCCCCCGATGGGTCACTTCGTGATTTGCCGGCGCCGTGAGAACGGACGACGCGTTCGCCCGTCCGGAAAAGAGGGGCTGCGCAAAGTAAGTGTCTTCAAGGGTGCCGGCTCGTTCGTCGTGTCATTGAAATGGAAACCAACCCTATCGCTGCGAAACCAAATATGAGCACACAAACCCCCGATCAATACCTGCTGCTGTTCCGCGGAACCGGCTGGTACCAACAACTTTCGCCGGAAGAGATTCAGGAGGTAATGGGGCGATGGACGGTGTGGTTCGAACGGTTAAGCCGTCAAGGGAAACTCAAATCGGGCCTGCCGTTACATCACGAAGGCAAGATCGTCTCCGGAAAGAACGGACGCAGCGTTGCCGACGGGCCCTTTGCTGAATCCAAGGAAGCGATCGGCGGCTTTTTTCTGCTGCAGGCCGACGACCTCGATGAAGCGGTCCGGATCGCCCAACAGTGCCCGAGCCTGGACCACGGGGTAAGCATCGAAGTCCGGCCGGTGGCCGAGAGCTGCCCGGTGCAGCACGCCCGCGAACAAGGGCTCGCCCACACAACGGCTTAAGTTTAAAGGTGTGAGCGATCTCGAGAAGAGCACGACGCCGGCTGGGGACGTTTCCCGGCTGGCGGAGCATCTGTTTCGCCAGGAAGCCGGAAAGCTCGTATCGGTCCTCACGAGGATTTTCGGGCTTGAGCGGCTGCAACTGGCGGAAGATGTGGTTCAGGAGGCCTTGGTCCGCGCATTGCAGACATGGCCTTACTACGGGATTCCGAACAATCCGGCCGCCTGGCTTACGCAGACGGCCAAGCATCTCGCGCTGGATGTGATCCGGAGAGAAAAGCTCTTTCTTCACAAGCAGCCGGAAATTGCCGCTTCGATTGAGCGGTGGTCGGCCGGCCCGGGAGCTGCGGATACCCCTTTGTTAGATGACGAAATTAAAGACGACCGCCTGCGACTGATGTTCGCCTGCTGCCATCCCCTGGTCCCGCAGGACGCCCAGGCGGCACTGGCGCTCAAGACGCTTTGCGGGCTCGGCACCGGGGAGATCGCGACAGCTTTTCTGACCAGCGAGGCGGCAATTGCCAAGCGACTGACACGAGCCCGCCAACGGATTCGCGAGCTGCAAATTCCCTTTGAGATTCCTGCCGGCAGCGAGTTGTCCCGCCGGCTCGACGGCGTGCTGCAAACCCTTTACCTGCTGTTCAATGAAGGTTACAAAGCTTCTTCCGGCGCAAACCTTACAAGGGACGAACTTTGTTACGAAGCGATCCGTCTCGCAAACTTGCTGGCCGGGCATCCGATGGGTAATCAACCCCGCGTTCACGCCCTGCTCGCGCTGATGTGGCTCAATGCCGCGCGCCTGCCGGCGCGCGTGGATGCCGCGGGAAACATCCTTCGCCTCAGGGACCAGGACCGGTCAAATTGGAATCGCGAGCTGATCGGGCTGGGCATGCGCCACCTGAACCAATCGGCAACCGGAGAAGAGCTCAGTGAATACCATCTTCAGGCGGGGATCGCCGCCTGCCACTGCGCGGCAACCGATTACGAATCGACCGACTGGGCGCGCATCTCTCTCCTCTACGATCGATGGATGGAGATGACGGATTCTCCCGTCGTCGCTCTGAATCGCGCTGTGGCCATCGCCAACCTGAAGGGTCCGCGCGCCGGGATTAAGGCGATCGAAGCAATTCGAAACCGGGCACAACTGGAGTCCTATTACCTGTTCTACGCGGTCCTGGGCGCGTTCAAAGCGCAACTGGGTGAATTCGACGTCGCGGCTGGCCACTTTCGAAACGCGATTCAACTTGCCGGCATCAAATCTGAGCAAGCCTTCCTCTCACAAAGGCTCAGGGAATGTGAAGAGCGAAGCCGGAACCCGATGGTTCGCTGAACGTTCAGGCTCAGCCGGAAAATTTCAAAATGAGCGGGGAAAAGAAGCCCCGTTTGGACGTCCTTCTCCTGCGAACTCGTCATCTCGCCCGGTTCCAGCCCCGCCCTTGATCGCCGAGACCCTCGCAACCGCCTTCGGCGACGGCGACCGTATCCTCAAGTTTGATGAAGCCGCGCTTGGGATGCCTCAGGGTGGTCTCGATGGAGATGACCATGCCGGCCTCCAACGGCCGGGTTGCGTCATAGCCCTCATAAGACTCGTTGCTGATCAAGCGTGGCGCTTCATGACTGATGAGGCCCATGCCGTGGGCCGTAAAGTCCAGACACCCCCGGTGGGGCGAGGCGTCCACGAGCTCTTGGGCCGCCGCGAATATTTCAGCCCCCGCGGCACCGCGGCGGATCGGGCGGCGCGCCCGCTGCTGGATCTCCTCAACCGCACCGAGAAGATCCTCAAGTTCGGCGTCCGGTTCGCCGAGGATGCCCATCCGGCACAAATCGCCGAGGTAGCCCCGGTAATTTCCCCCGGAATCAAGTGAAAGGATGTCGCCGGCCGCGAGCCGCTGGTCGGAGGGCGCCCGGTTGAGGTTCGTACCGGCCGTGATCAGGCAGTATTCGAAGGTAAGGCCTCGCCCGATTTCTTCTCGCCGCAGCCGGTCGACGCGCTCATTTTTCGTCTGGCCGGGCGCACACCCGTCAAACACTGCGAGCATCGAGGCCACGACGCGTTCGGAAGCCTCCCGCAGCAGGGTGAGCTCGGCTTTGGTCTTGCACGCGCGCAACCGCTCCAGCGGGAAACAGGCGTCGACGATCTGGGCATGGCCGAGCCCGTCCTGCAGTACCTTGGCTGCGTCCCAGGGCAGGAACGATGCCTCAACGCCGACCTTGCCGACCGGTCCGGGCAACTTCCTGATATGCTCGACGGCCCGCCGGATCGCGCCGGCGCTGGTGCTGGGGGCCGTCTCGATGACCCGGGGCCAGAACTTACCGAGCTGCCTCTCGTAGTCCTCGAGCTCGGAGCCGATGTAGGCCGTGTTGTCGGGGCGGCCCTTCTGATAGACCACAACGGGTAAATAGCGGCTTACCCCGGTGGCATCCATGTGCTCGAAAAAGAAAAACCGGTAACCGCCCAGCAGGTACTGCACATTGTGTTTGGAGGTCGCGATGAGGATGTCGATGCCCTCATCTTCCAGGAGGGCGTCAAGTCGCGCCGTGTCGAAGGGCGCAGACTTTAACACATCGTGTCGAAGTTTATTCATGTCCACAGATCAAACAGATCATCCGCAGACCA
>JAFAUY010000119.1 GCA_019243005.1 Verrucomicrobiota bacterium
GGCCGAACGGCCATAAGCGCCCTTTCATTTGGCCGCTTTCGTGGTATGTTCGTTTCGTGAGCGGTGCAGCTTCAGTCCAAAATCCGGTTTAGAGGTCTTCGTCCCGGGGCGTCAGGACAAGCCTTTGGCTGTAAATCCTGGTTTCAGGAGCGCCGACCTCCTTAAGCGCACCGTCTCACACTGTTTTTCTTTCGTTGTTATGGATAACATTTTCGCAGTGCGTTTGCCGGACGCGTAAAGGGGAGTCACCCGTGCACCGGCAGGTCCGTTTCTGACGCGTCGTATCGTCGCCGGCGGCGGGAGGCCCGGCTGGCTTCGACCTCCCTGATGTGGCGTCATTCTCCCTGGAATGGGAAGTCGTTTCCCATTTCCGGAATGCCGGTTGAGTTCGGTCATAGCTCGTACCTACGTGCCGGCATGGCATCGCCAATGCTTACAAAAACGTTCAGCAGGTGAAGATGAAACGTGCCTGTTGCCCTGATCGGATTATTGCGCGCCAAATCGGCAGATCCATACTTTGCCCGGTTAACTTAAGCTTCGGATGAGAAAGCCGATCTAAAACCTAGATTATGACGGACACGGCAAGGCGCAAAATCGTACGCGCTGCATGGCGCCTCGCCAAGGATTATTGGACATCTGAAGAGAGGTGGTCGGCTTGGGGCCTGCTGGTGGCGGTGGTCGCGCTCAATCTCGGCAATGTCTATATCAGCGTCCAGATCAATCGATGGAACAGCGCGTTCTACGATGCGCTCCAGTCATTCAACCGCGGTGAATTATTCCGCCAGCTTGGTATCTTCTGCATCCTGGTCGTCTTTGCGGTTTCGATGTCGGTCTACGCCCTTTACCTCAGCCAGATGCTGCAAATACGCTGGCGGCGATGGCTGACGCGCAGGTACCTGGCGGCCTGGCTCGCTAACCGTGCCTACTATCGACTGCAGCTGGGCGGCACGACCGATAACCCCGATCAGCGCATTTCGGAGGACCTTAACCAGTTTACCGCGTTTGTTCTGAGCCTTTCGGTCGGTCTGATCACGTCCGCTGTCTCCCTGGCGTCCTTTGTCGTGATCCTTTGGAAGCTCTCCGGACCGCTGGAGATCCCTCTCGGCGCCTGGGGCACGATGCACATCCCCGCCTATCTCGTTTGGGCAGCATTGCTCTACGCCGGTGCCGGAACCTGGCTTGCCTTTAAAATCGGCCGGCCCCTGGTGCCGTTGAATTTCGCCCGGCAGCGTTTCGAGGCCGATTTCAGGTTCAGCCTGATGCGCCTGCGGGAGAATGCGGAGAGCGTTGCCCTGTACGGGGGCGAACCGGTCGAGCTCGGCATCTGTTGCGAGCGGTTCAGCGGTGTGTTTGAGAATTTCCGGCAAATCATGAGACGCCAGAAATGTCTCACTTGGTTTACCCTGGGCTACGCGCAAGTCGCCGTGGTCTTTCCGGTGATGGTCGTCTCGCCGCGTTACTTTGCGCAGCAGATCGGGCTGGGTGGTCTGATGCAGGTGGTGAACGCGTTTTCCTTTGTGCAAAACGCGCTCTCGTTCATCATCAACTCGTATACCGACATTGCGACCTGGCAGGCGGTGACCCAACGATTGAGCGGCTTTGAGGAGCAGTTGCTGGCGATCCATCAAGCAACGGGTGCGCCGCGGCAGATCACCAGCCGGCGTGGAGATGCTGGGGTGGCGGTCACTGACCTCGATCTTGACCTGCCGGACGGAACACCGCTTTTGCGCGGCGTTACTTTCGCGCATGGTCGTGGTGAGTCGGTATTGTTGGCCGGCCCGACCGGCACGGGCAAGAGCATGTTGCTGCGAGCGATCGCCGGGATCTGGCCCTTTGGTCGCGGCGAAATCAGGCTCGGCAAGGGATCGATGCTCTTCCTGCCGCAACGGCCCTATCTGCCGCTCGGCACCCTTGCCGGCGCGCTGCTTTACCCGAATGCCGATCGTTGCAGCGTTCCGCCGGCGCGGCTGGTTGCCGTTCTCGAACAGGTAGGACTCGGCTCTCTGGCGGGCGAACTGGACAGGGTGGAGAACTGGTCGCTGCGCTTGTCGTTGGGCGAACAGCAGCGGCTCGCCTTCGCTCGAATTCTCCTGATGGAACCTGCGCTCTTATTCCTCGACGAAGCGACGTCGGCGCTCGATGAGCTGGCTGAAGCCCGCCTTTACGGGTTGCTGCGCGCCGCGCCCTGGAGGCCTACCGTCGTGAGCGTCGGCCACCGGAGCACTCTGCGTAAGTTCCATGACCACACCCTGGATGTAGCCGCCTTCCGTCCGGGGCGAGAGCAGCCGCAACCGGTCCGGACTATTTTTCTTGGGCCACCCGAAGTCCTGGCGGTCCCGCCATTAGCCGGCTCTTGCTAAAGCCTGCATCGCGCACAAATCTCTAGAAATTTGTGCGCGATGCAGGCTAATGCTTCACCCTCCTCTCCGCGCGGCCTCGCCCGGAATCTGACCGGCTACGGTGACGCGGAATTTTCGATTTTCTTGCGCAAGGCGTTCATCAAGGCGCTTGGCTACACCGACGACGCGCTGGATCGGCCGGTCGTGGGCATCGTCAACACGGCCTCGGGCTTCAATGCCTGCCATCGCAACGTGCCTGAGCTGATCGAGGCTGCCAGTCGCGGCGTTCTGCTGCAAGGGGGCATCCCGGTTCCGTTTCCCGTCATCTCTCTCCATGAAACGTTTGTGCATCCGACGAGCATGTACCTGCGCAACCTCATGGCCATGGACGTCGAGGAGATGATTCGGGCGCAACCGATGGACGCCGTGATCTTGATCGGCGGCTGTGACAAGACGGTGCCGGCCTTGCTGATGGGTGCGGCCAGCGCCAACGTGCCGGCCATTCTGCTGCTGACCGGTCCGATGCTGGCGGGCAACTGGCGGGGAGAACGGCTCGGTGCGTGCACCGATTGCCGTCGCTTTTGGGCGCGCTTTCGTGCCGGCGAGGTCACGGCCGATGACCTTGCCGAGGTCAATGCCCGGCTCGCTCCGACCATTGGAACCTGTTCGGTTATGGGCACTGCCAGCACCATGGCTTTGGCGGCCGAGGCCCTGGGCATGATTCTGCCCGGCGGGGCCTGCATCCCGGCAGTTTTCGCCGAGCGGCTACGCCACGCGGAAGAGGTGGGCCGTCGTGCCGTCGGCCTTGCCGCGGAAGGATTAACCCCGTCAGCCATCATAACTCCGGCCGCGGTGACGAACGCGGTCCGGACGACTCTGGCCGCAGGCGGCTCCACCAATGCCATTATTCACCTGACGGCAATTGCGGGACGCCTCGGCATTGGCCTCGGGCTCGATGCCGTCGATGCGCTCGCCCGCGAGACCCCGGTCCTGATCGATTTAAAGCCCGTGGGGCAATTGTACATGGAGGATTTATACCAGGCCGGAGGCGCCGTCACGCTGCTGCGTGAGCTTCGCGCGAAGTTAAACTTATCGTGCCGGACCGTCACCGGCCGTACCCTCGGTGAAAACCTGGACTCCGCCCCCGGCGGCGGTCGCCCGCAGCAGGTCGTGAGAGACCTGGCTGATCCGGTGCATGCCGAAGGGGGCCTGGCCGTGCTGCGCGGTAATCTGGCCCCGGACGGCGCGCTGCTGAAACAAGCCGCCGCAACGCCTGCCCTCCTTCAACACACCGGTCCGGCCGTGGTCTTCGAAGATTTAGCCGACCTGGCGCAACGAATCGATGACCCGGATCTGCCGGTGAGCCCCCAGACGGTGCTGGTACTACGCAGGGCCGGACCGAAAGGGGCGCCCGGGATGCCGGAAGCGGGTTACCTGCCGATTCCACGGAAACTTGCGCGTCAGGGCGTTAAAGACCTGGTCCGGATTTCAGATGCCCGGATGAGCGGGACGGCTTTCGGGACGGTGATCCTCCACGTCAGCCCTGAAGCCGCCGTGGGCGGCCCGCTTGCTTTGGTCCGCACCGGCGATCTGATCCGGCTGGACACTGCCCGCCGCCGGCTGGACTTGCTGATCGAGGAGACTGAATGGCAAGCCCGCCGGGAGCAATCTTTCGGTTCGCCTGCGCCGGTGGCTGCCCGCGGCTACCAGCGCCTCTTTTTGGAACAGGTGCTCCAGGCTGACCGGGGCTGTGATTTTTCGTTCCTGACCTCTCCGGTCCGTTCCTGGATCTGATCGCCCGGTCACACGGCGGATCCACAGGATGGACGCCTATCCGGCGCACACCCTCACATGGTGCCGTGCCAGGATACCGCGGACGATTATCCGCCGCACACCCTCACACACGGTGCCATGCGAGAACACTGCGCGCGGCGGATCCGCAGAACATGCAGACAACGCAGAAAAGAGATGAACCATCCACAAATCACGCAGCTTACACCGATTGAGGGGATTCCCGGGCCGCCACCGCATCTCTTCAACCCGACCCCCGACCTCGCCACCCGCCACCCGCTACTTGGCATGGCGGGTAACTTTTCCTAGATTGGAGGCATGCCGAATCGACCCAATTCACGCGACGACCAAGCCTGGGAAATCTTTCTGGTCCTTTTGGGCCACAAGCCTTACAGCTCGCTTCATCAGCTTGTTGATGAGGCGTACAATGCAGCCGAATCCTTCGAGAATTACCGCGCCGAGCAGGAGCCGTACCGCCAACCGGTGGCGAAGAAGGGCAAGTTGAAAGCGCCGCCAGCCCTCTAAATGGCGGCGCAAGTTCGTGCGCACCGTGCACCCCGCTGGAGGGCCGGCAGCCGGTGCGCACGGTCGGGTCAATAGGGGCGGTCTCGCAGGCGAAATTTGTAGAGTACCCGCGAGATCAATATCTCACCGACGAAAAAGGTGACGACGGTGACGGCAGTATCCAGGACGCTCAAGGAGAGCGCGCGGCGGCAGGCGAGCAGGGGAAACAGAGATTCGGGCAACTGGTCCAGGCCGCTCGCCCTGCTGCTGGCCGGCAGTCGCATGCGGCGCTTTAAAAAACTGGAAAACAGGTCACCTGACATCGCCAGCCCCCCGACCGATGCCCCGGTTGTGGCTTTCAAACCGACCAGGCAGGCGCCGACCGCGGTGGCCAGAACCGAAAGCAGAACGCCGCGGACAGTCTTTGAGTTGCCGAACCAAGGTTGCCCATCGAGAAATCTGGCGCCACCGTCGAGAGGACGCGAGAATCGATCACCAAAAATTTTCTTCGCAATCACGGGCGCGCCGTTTGCGAGGAGCAGCAGGAATAAAGTTCGTGTAATCACCCAGAGCCGCAAACCATTATGCGATCTGAGCGCGGTGTCGAGCCTATTATCGGTGCCGAATCATCCGCCGGCGAGCGCAGAAACGCCGCCCCGCACGCCCGCAAATCCGGGCGGTCGGAGGTTAAATATCTTCGCCTTGTCCCGAGTCCCAGGATTCCTTTTTGTCCAGTTGTGATGGTCGCCGGATGCCTTCCAATCTGAACGTCAGCTCCGCCCAGGCGAGGGCTTCTGCGCAAGGCTGGCAAACGTTGCGCATCTGGATGGAACTATGGTGGGTTAACTCGATGGCCTCCGACTCGCACAAGAAGCAAAAGCCTTCAGTAGGGAAGGGTCGTTGATGTGTGCTCGCGCTCAAGCCCATAGTGGTGGGCTCCTTTCTCGGACTCGATCTCAGGTCTAAACTTAGCGGGTTAGGTTACTGGTCTGGTTTTCAGGTGGACAAAACGGCGGTCCACGTTACGGCGACCTACAAGCGAGCATTATACGTGCCAATAATCCGCCCAGCCGCCGGCCGGGGTTATCGAGCGGGCGACGTCTGCCGCGAGGCCTAAGGCCGGCCGCCTGGCTTGCTGCGCCACGACATCCGGAGTATTTACTCGTACACGGACCTGCCCCTGTCTGCGGTCCACGATGGCGAACAGTGTCGATGGCGGTTAAAGACGGTCCCTGGAATATCGAAAGTCTGGAAAACGCGCGCGCCGGCATGACGTGGCGCTCCGCACAACGTGGCAAGGCTATTTATGAGCAGGGAAAGGTCATTTCGTGCAAGGCTGACAGCGCGGGGACCCATTACCGGTTAACGGTCCAGCGGGCCGGTTCGTACTCCTGCTCCTCTTACCGGGTTGAATTAACCTACTCCGCCGGCGTTTGGAGGTGTTCTTGCGCCTGTTATGGTCTGCCTGATTGCAAGCACATCTATGCGGCGCTGCTTCACCTGGAGAATGAATGTAAAAACAACCAAACGTCTTCGGACCCGCAGGCTTTGGTCCGTCGACCACCGGCCGGCTTTTTCGCCCTTTTCCCTGATGGCAAAGCGTTCAGTAACCCGCAAAGGCAGTTCCTCGAACATCTGGAATATCTCTTTAATCGTCACCAAAAGGGAGAAACGATTCTCGGCCGGGACCTGCAGGCCGTCATCCGCGGCTGGCCGGTCGCGCAAGCCTGGCATGCGCAGCGCTTCGCACCCGCCGGGGCGCTTTCCCGCCAGCAGTTCTGGCATTTTCTCGTCGAGTTCCAGCGGCAGCACGGTTTTACACCGCCGGCCTTCCTTGGGGCCCTGAACGACACCACGCCGTCGCAGGACCTGCTTGAAAATTGGAAACACTCGCAGGAAGTCAGCAAATGGAACTCCCGGTTTGCACCTAAGGACAGTATCCGCGAGGAAATTGATTTCCGTTGGGTCCTGCAAGGGGACTCCGTCCGTTTGGAAGTTCGTTACCCGGGGGAATCGTTCCGGAAACTTCGCCACGGTGAACTCACCACGCTCACCGAGCAGTATCGTCACGCACAGGTACGCATGTGCGCCGGCGCTCTACCCCTTTTTTCCGAGCACATCCATCGTTTCCTCTATCTGCCCGAAGTTAACCTCAAGTTGACGCGCGTCTGCGGTGAAGCCCTTAATCGTCTGTTGAGTTTTCCTGAGATCCGCGAACGGTTTATCGTTAAAGAGGGGCGTCCGCCGGTCCTGACCCAGGCCACGCTACGATGGCAGACGGGTGAGCCGGTTGAACGCCCGCGGTTTTACCGGTTTCAGCTCCTGTTGAAGGATGCCCCGTTAACTGAGCCGGTGCTCATCTTTCCAGGCCTGAAATCCTTTTACCTGATCGAGGATATGCTGGTGGAAGGACCTCCGCCACCTTTTCCCCTGGACGGCGTCAATTGTCCCGTGGTGACCGATGTGCCAAAGGAAGTCGTCGAAAGTCCTGCCGCGATCGCGTACCTTTTGGCCAGCCAAGCGACGGCACCGGAACCTCTGACTGCACGTATCAAGCGCAGGCAGCCGAAGCCCGTCGTCAACGGGCGGCTGGAGGTTGAAACGTCGAGCGGGAAACCTGCGGCTTACTATTCGGTTGTCCTCAAGGATCCCCTTACCGGCCAGATGGTTGCAACGTATGGGGAATCGGGTTGGGATCGTGATTTTCCGCAAATCGTCCCGGACGGCGACCGGTTCATCAGCTATGAACTGCCTGATCTGGCCTCGCTGAATCAGTGCCTGGCGTCACTGCCGTCCACGTTCGATCAACACCAGCAAAGCTGGCGGGTGAAGAATCCCAAACAATCGTTCGCTTTGTTCGCGGAATGGGCCAGGACCCTGCCCGTTGACGTCGAACTTAAGGTTGACGAGAACCTGGCGGGGTTGCGTGAAGCCCCGCTCGAACTGGATGTCACCATCGGTTGTTCCGAGTCGATTCGCGACTGGTTCGATCTCCGGCTCGCGCTTTCCGAGGCGCAAATCGAGTTTACTCCCGATGAACTGAAGGCTCTCCTCCGGGCTCGCGGTCAGATGATCCAATTGCCTGAGCATCAATACCGCCAGGTTCGCGTTCACGTCGCTGAGGAACTCGAGTCTCTCCTGGCTGAACTCGGGTTGAGCCTGACGGATCTGGCCGGTGATCCTCAACGTTTACACCTCGGGCAGCTTCAAGCCTTGTTAAAGGCCCACCTGCTGCCGGAATCCGTCCGGCCCCATCTGCAGCAACGGCTGGCCGGCCTCCAGATCCAGGTGCGGCCTGAACTGCCCGCCGCCATTCAGGCCTCCTTGAGACCGTACCAGCTTACCGGATTCCATTTTCTCGCGTTCCTTGCCACTAACCGGTTCGGCGGCATTCTGGCCGACGACATGGGTCTGGGTAAGACGCTGCAGGCACTCACCTGGCTGGCGTGGCTCTTCGAGCAACCGGCCCCGGACGGTGAGGGTGGCGGGCCGGCCCTGATCGTGTGCCCGAAATCGGTCGTGGACAACTGGCTGGCCGAAGCGCGTCGTTTTTATCCGGCCCTACCGATTGTTCGCCTTGAAAAAACTAAGCTCGATCCCATCCGGCCTTCGTTGCAGGCCCGTTCCGCGCTCGTTATCAACTACACGCAACTGCGGCTTTCCGTCGCTGAATTAAAACGGATCCACTGGTCAGCGGTTATTTTTGATGAAGGCCAGTACCTTAAAAATCCGCAGTCGCAAACGGCTCAGTCGGCGAGAGAACTTACTGCGGACCGCAAAGTGGTCCTGACGGGTACACCCATCGAGAACAGCTTACTCGACCTGTGGAGCCTGATGCAGTGCGTGATGCCCGGCGTGCTCGGAAGCCAGGCAGGTTTCAAGCGGACCTATGTCGACAGCGATGATCCGGCCTCTGCCTGCCACCGGGTTGCCCGGCGGATCCGGCCGTTTCTGTTGCGCCGGACCAAGGAAGAAGTTGCCCCGGAACTGCCGCCCCGGATCGAAGAAGACATCCGCTGCGAGATGGAAGGGACCCAGCATCAACTTTACCAGGCCGAACTGAAACTTGCCCGGCAACAGTTGCTGAACATCCGGACCCATGCGGAGCTGGACCAGCAGCGCTTTAACCTCCTGACCTCGCTGCTCCGGCTCCGGCAGGTTTGCTGCCATCCGGTGTTGGTCGATAAAACGGCCGGCGCGGAGACCAGTGCAAAGCTCGAAGCGCTCCTTGAAATTCTGGAACCGTTGCTCCAGGAGGGGAACAAGGTCCTGGTCTTCAGCCAGTTCGTCGAGATGCTCGAGTTGATCGAAGCCCAAGTCGGCGCGGCCAAATGGTGCTCCTTTAAACTTACCGGCGCGACCAGGCAACGGGCCAAGGTCATCGAATCTTTCAACCAGCATGCCGGTGGAGCCGTTTTCCTGGTGTCGCTGAAAGCAGGGGGCGCCGGCCTGAACCTGGCGGCGGCTTCCTACGTGGTGCTCTACGACCCCTGGTGGAATCCAGCCGTCGAGGAGCAGGCGATCGATCGGACGCACCGGATCGGCCAGACCAAAACCGTCTTCGCGTATCGCCTCCTGATCCGTGACACCATCGAAGACAAGATTCGCCAGCTCCAGACGTATAAGTCCGCCCTGGCCCAAAATGTTCTCGGCGAAGAAGGCTTCGCTCGCGCCCTTACCCTGGACGATTTCAAGTACCTCCTGGGATGAAGAGGGGGTGAGTGCCGGGTGCCGAGTAGAGTTCGGGGTTCGGTCACACGGCGGGCACAGCGAAGGGAAGCATCACACGGCGCCACGGCGGAACACGGCGGGAAGAGGACGAGCATAGACGGGTACCGAACAGGTTGTTCAAAAGGGAAAAGATAACTTTTTTTATAATACCATTCGAGGGAAGACCGGGGGTAATGCGGAAATTGTGGTGCGCACCGGCAATCTCTACTTCTGGAAAATGGTTTGAATAACACTTTTGAAGACGGGTTTGGGCAGGCGGTCTTTCATCACCGCGGGACTGAAGACGTTGCATCCATAAAGTTCAGTGACAAAGGTACGACGGAAATCGACCGGGTGGCCGAAGGCTTGAAATTGTTTGCTGCACGGATGGCTTGTAGACGGGAATGCTCGAACCCATCTGGCTTAAATGAATCAATAGCACGCGGCGTGCTAGCAACACGATGAAACGGATTGATCTACTTGCTTGCAAACGTCCGGCGATTACCTGCCGAGCGCTGACTGGTCAAACGAGAATCCGGTAAACTCGCAAACGTCGCCTCGAACTGACGCGTTCAGCGTAAGGTAGCGATTGCCGCGTAGCGCCGTGCGCTCCCCGGGACCGGTTGGGGCCGAGGGGGTGCGACCCAGCCTTTCCCACCGTCCCGACGGGACGGATCGTCTTTTCGATGGCCCACCCGGCACGGAAGTGCCGGGCTACTCTCACTTGTTCCTGCGGGACGGCCACTCCGGGGCAAAGCAAGCCTCAAAAGTGGACCAATCGCCAGAAGAGCGTGGCAGCAATGGCCGAAAGCAGCAGGGCCAGCGTCACGATCCATCCGAGCCAAAGCAGGATGAGCCGCCGCCGCACCCAGTGGTATTGCTCGGGAATCCGCCAGCGCACGTGGCGTTTTGACATAAGCGAATCTTCCTCCCGTCCAACGCCGCGGTCAAATGCGGTCCGGCAGGAGGGGGGGAGGGGACGATCGACGCAGGCCCGATCCCCGGCTTTTGACGTGCATCCCAATCCGGTGCATGGTTGCGTGTTAATGAAGGAAACCCGCCTTAGCCGGCCCGAACTGGCGTTCATCGTCAGCACACGGGTGATGCTGGGCGCCGGGATCGCGCTTTTTTTGGCGGACCGGCTTAGCCCAGAGCAGCGGAAGGCCATTGGTGCGACCTTGGCGCTCGTCGGGTTGGTCACGACCTTTCCTGCCGCGTGGGCGGTCTTCGGCCGATGCGACCGGTGATCGGATCATGTTCCGGGGAGTACAACTAAGACCGGACGCGGGTTGTGCCTCAAGGCAGTCAAGGCTGCGCTATTGAGCCACAAGGTTGACCTCCTGCTCCGATTCGCCATTAAGGCCGAGGTCGAGTTGCTGCCGGGATGCGGACGCGGCGGCGTTGTTCGCCCACAGCATGTAGTCAGCCCTGCGTACCCAGAAGAAGTAGCTGCCGGGTGGAAGTCGCTGTATCGCCGGCGTGCCCCGCTGATCGAAGGAACGGTGCCGGTCGGCGTACGGCAGGAGGCCCTTCAGGCAGAATCGCACCTCATGATTCTGCATCCCTTCTCCACGTTCATCGCGAATGGTCGCTTTAACAAGGACGCTTGAAAACGGGTCATTCGGGCTTCGGTCCGCGTACGAGGCTTTCGCGCGCAGGTCTTGGGCCGCGGAGAGAATCGGCTCGTCGGACGACGGGTGGTATTTTTGATGGCGCCAGACCTCCCAGGCATCAACGGTGAGTTGATGAAGGTAATCCGGAGGTACGGGATGGGTCTGCGCGATCCCTTTTAAAAGCGTCGCGTCGCGATCAATCCCGGCGAAGGCATTCGCCAAGGCACTTTGCGGCTGGCCGGCGCGCGGTTTTTCATGGTGTAACAGCCTTGAGAACACTTTTTTCGGCGACCAAGGCCTTTTCGGGGGAAACGGTGATGAATCGTCCGGCAAGAACTGGGCAACGAGCGAGACCAGCGCAGCCAAGCCTACACAAATGTAGATAACCAGGATCAGCTTCGCCACCAACGCGTCAACCAGCTTCACAACGCGGCTACGGCGCGTCCGCGAAAGCGCCCGCGCTACCAAACCATGAAGAACAAACACCACCAGGATGGCAGCGACGCTGCAAATAACCAGTACGAAGGCCGGATTGCCCACAGGCAATTCCTTTGAAGGAAGAGCTCCGGGATGTCAAGGATGCTGAATCCGAGAGCGGGCGCCGGACGCGGATTCGCCACCGACGCCGGAGCGACCCGGCGCAGAAGCCGGGCGAGCGAAACCGATCACCGTGACGGGGTCCAATTTGAAGCTACGATCGTAAAATTGACTTTATAACATAATTATTATGTGTAACGTTATTTTGTGGTCGACGCGATTGAAATTGTGGTTGATGACCGGGAGACGGCTTCGGGGATGATGGAATACCTTTATCAGGTTCCAGATCTCCACGTTTGCGTTCAGCGATTGCACACCGGCGATTACGTCGTGGACGGCGCAGCCATCTTCGAAAGGAAGAGCGCTTGCGATTTCGCCAGTTCTTTGATCGATGGCCGTCTTTTCGCGCAGGCTTCACGCCTTGCGCAGCAGCCGCAAAGGGCCGCGTTCATCCTCGAAGGACCCGCTTCAGCCTGGGAATCCCTGGGGGTACGGCGCGAGGCACTTCAAGGGGCGCTGGTGAGTCTCACCTTGATCTTTGACCTTCCGGTTTTGCGCACGCGCGACGTGGAAGAAACCGCGCACGTGCTGCTCTACGCCGCTCGCCAGTTAGCCCGGTTGCAGAGAGCGGATCCGTTGCCCTATCGCCTGAACAAGGCGAAGCGAAGGCGGACGCGCCAACTGCGCATCCTGCAAAGTTTACCCGGCATTGGAAGTGATCGTGCCAAGCGTCTGCTTGATCATTTTGGAAATGTGCAGGCCTGTTTCACCGCCTCCACGAAGGAACTGAGCCAGGTTCCGGGGATCGGTCTGAAAACCGCGGCGACAATCCGTGACCTGCTCGGCTGACGCGGGAAATGCCGTCTTCCCGGAAGAGAGAAGAATCGTCCCAGGGCCGGTACACCAGCCTGCCTGCAGGACCATCGTCGGAACCGGGTTCCTCGCCGGTTCATCGTGAATATTAACGTATTTATCATATGTAATCGTGATTTCATAACCTTCTTTGTGCGAGCGACATAGAGCAATAACCGCGTTAACCACCGCTCTTGCCTGACCAGAAGCGGTGCGTGCGGGTGAGCCGGCCCTGGCATCGCCGGTGCTAACCGGCAGACGACGAGAACGCTGAAGACGATGAACGCACGCACGACACGCCCGCAAACCGCGCTGAAGAGCATTTCGGGTTCAGGAGAAAAAGGCTTTTCCGAGCGGTTACGATCCGGAACGTGGCCGCTTGTGCTCAGCGGAATATGGGTACTGACATTCTCTTGCACCGGCGCCCGGGCGGACAACCGGACTGACGACTTCCGCCGGTTGGCCGTCGTCCTGCGAGCCAATGCGCTTCGACGCATTAGCCCGAAAATCATTCTTCAGCCGGTCATGCCGGCTTCGCCCAACCTTGCGTTCTCGGCCGGCTTTCCCGTCGACGTTGATGATTCGTATTGCTGGAAACACAACATCACGACGACGGTGTTCTGGGTGGGTGAAAAGGCAAACCCGCAAAATCCCGTCTCAAACGAGCAAAGCGCCTGGGACCCGGACTGGATGGTACGCTACGGCGGCTCTGACAGCCCGGAAAGCGGGATCCGGCAGAATTATGTCCCGGCAACCTTTGTGCCCGGGCTCAATCCCTTTTACGTCGCGCTGCCGTATAATGACGTGGAGCAGCATCACACCCGGCCCGAAGCTGCCCGCGTTATCCCTTGGTTCAAATCTTCGTTTGTCCGGGACGGTGATTCGGTCTGCAAAGGGCACTGGGTGGCGATCCGGCATGGCAACCGGGTCTGCTACGCCCAGTGGCAAGACGTCGGTCCCTTCGTGGCATTTTATTGGAGCGTGAGGATCGGGCAGTACGTCTGCGCTTGATCCCGCCGCCACCAGGCTCCGGTCCGGTGCCGTTCAGCCAGGGTGGTGAAGTGGTACTGAAAAAGCGTGGCTCGAACGTACCGTGGCGGCCCGGCAGGGAAAGGGTTTGTTTGCAATAAATTGAGGACGGCAGGTGAACCTTGCAGCAGCCGTACCAGAAAGTTCACGAACCATTGTTCCCCGCGCACGTCGTCCAGCGCGGCGAACCACATCTGCCAGTCCAGCCTTGGCTGGAAGGGCGCGACGATGGGCGGCGCCCGGTTCCGGTCGCCGATTTTGTACTTGAATTCATACGGAATCCAGGTGGTTCCGTCTGAACTGCCTTCGACGATGATTTCCGGACGCGTTTTGGTCATGACGCGGAACAACCCGTAGCTGTTCAGGGATTGGAACGGCTCAATGCAGGCGTAAGCGTTTGCAAAGAAGGCGGGAAGTTGAGCTTCGGGGAAGAATGCGGTCCAGAGGAGAGGCCCGCTGAAGAAGAGGGTAGCGACGGTCACCGGGATCAGGATCCAGGAGGGCCACGGTCTGCCGTGGCGACCGGTTTTCGGGGTACCGGTACCGGCCGGGCGGGTGCCGGGCCACACGGCGTCATCGACGGCGAGCAGGCAAAAGCCGACGGTAAGCAGGTTGAAAAAGCCGTAGTTACCCGTCAACGCAATCAGCACCTGGAGCGTAATGATTCCGGCCGCACCGAGCAGACGGGCACGCCGCGGCCCGAAGAGGAAAAACGGCAAAACGAGTTCGACGATAAACAACACGATGACCGAGGCGGCCTGAAACCAGGCGGGGGCCTGGGCAGCCCACCACCCCAGCGGCGTCGGAAGCGGTTGCGTTTCGTAATGGTAACGGAGCGCGGAGAGATCCCACCACGATTCGTCGCCGCTGGTGAGCTTAACGACGCCGGACATGAACATGAGGCGGAACAGCAGCCACTGGAGGAGGAATCGGGCCCAAGGTGAGACCGGAGGCCGGCTCCGGCGCGCCGGCAACCACCGAAGCGGTGCCAGGAAGATGCTCAGAAAACCGGTTTCCAACAGGAGTGCATCCCATTGGAAACTCATGAACAGCTGGCCTGCGACGGTGACAGAAAGGTAGAGCACCCAGAGGACAAACAGGCAAAACACCGGCGCTACCTGGGCGAAGAGGAGCAGGCTCAGGCCGGTCCCGGCGGCACAGAGGGCTTGCACGAACCCATTGCTGGAATTGAACCAGCATAAGGTCGGAAACAGGCGATAACTTTCCGTTCCGAAATGGGTTCTGACCGCATCCAGCCAGGGGCCGACGGGCATGACCCCGTTCTCGCCGATCAGCCCGTCGGCTTGCATCCAGAATGACGTAAAGGCGATGAGGTAAACGACCGCCAGCCAGCGCAGAAACCAGCTGCGCGCATCGTAAAAGGTCGGGCGGCAGAGCGCTCGGTCACCTTTCCCCCACAGCAGGGTTGTCAGCCGGGAAGCGAGGGTCCGGTTGCGGGCGACGAAGCGGTAGCAAAATTCCGCCGCCAGGGCAAAACCGGGCAACCGGTCGTAACACCAGATCGGCCATTTTCCGGCCGGGCGGCGGTTGTACGACAATAGGCGGCAAACGGCCTGTGCCGCCCCTGAAACTCTGCCGTCCGGTTCGACCAGCCGGACCGCCACCTGGAAACAATCGACCGGAATGTCGCCGGCGAAACGCTCCGTTACGCTTTGAAAGGGAGCGTAATCGACGTTGCCGCCGGTGATCTCCTGCCCTCGAAGGACGCAACGCCGGCAGAAGTGGCAGTCGCCGTCATAGAGCAAGAGCGGTCGGTCCGGCGCTTGAACGTGCGTGAGGTGATCCGGGCACGGCGCTGAACGGGTTTTAGGCGTCACAGCTTCCGAGCTTGCTTCTCACCCTGCCGATCGTCAATGAACGGGCGGAGAAGGATCGCCGGCGGCCCGCGGATGGTGGTTGATGTTCGCAAGCGTTCACGGTTGAATGCGGCGGCATGAGCGGCGCCAAATTAACGTTTGCGATGTTTCTCTTGCGCCTGGGGTCTGCCCTGGTTGGCGGCCTGGTGATCGGCGCGGAGAGGCAATGGCGATTGGGCACGGCCGGCTTGCGTACCCACGGCCTGGTGGCGGTCGGGGCAGCGCTGTTCGTCATGTTGGCGCCACTGGCGTCCGAGCCGGACCAGTACGCCCATCTGGCCGGGCAGGTCATTTCCGGAGTCGGCTTTTTGGGGGCCGGGGTGTTGATGCGGACCGGCCTGACCATCCACGGCCTTAACACCGCCGGCACCATCTGGTGCAGCGCGGCCGTCGGCGTTCTTGCCGGAAGCGGCGCCCCTGCAGCCGCCTGCGTGGGAACCGTGGTCGTACTGGTGATCAATATCCTGCTGAGGCCGATGAGCGACTGGCTCACCCGGCACGCCCACGCGCCGGTGTCGGAGCATGAAGTCGAATACCTTCTGCGGGTCGTTTGTCGCAATCGCCAGGAGAGCGCCGTGCGCACCCTTGTCATTCAACTGATCACGGCGTCGCCGCCCCTGGTCATGCACGAGATCGAAAGCGCGGTGGAGCAGGGCGATCGGGTCACCGTGATCGAGGCTCGCCTGAGCACGGCGGAGCGCGCCGACGCGCAGATCGAACAAGTGGCGAGCCGGCTCAGCCTGGAACGGGACGTAACCGGAGTCTCGTGGCAGGCTACGTCGAAGGCCGGATGAATTCGGAACGCATCAATCCCTTTGCCAAAAACGCGTTCCGAAAGGAAAGGATGTCTCTCTCTGAGCGAGCCCCGCTCATTTCGGAACGCATTTTTGGCAAATGGTATACTTGCAATGCCCGGCTCAGCCGAGCTAGCCTCACTGCTGTTCCCCCATTTGCCGGTCAAACCTGAGGCCGGATACGCCCAAACAAAAATCCGGTGAGTTACGGGAACAGAAAACTATGAGTGCGCATTCCCCCCAGTCCCAAGGCCTGTCTATCCCGCGTAGAACCTTTATCCGTCGCGCTGCGGCTTTCACGGGAGCCACGGCGGCGTTTGCCGTCCTGCCGCGCGGCGTGTTTGCCGCCGACAACAGCGTCAAACCGGTGCTGGTCAACTCGATCCGTTCGCTGGCTAACCCCTACCACGCGACCTGGAACCAGGGCGGCCAGGATTTTGCGAAGTCCGTCGGGTGCGACTACGCGACCCTGGTCACCGAAGGCAACAGCGAGAAAGGCATTGCGGACATCCGGGCCATTCTCGCCAAAACCGGCGGCAACCTGGTATTGAACGTCGACCCGAACGATTCTCCCGACGCCCGCCCGATCGTGGAGGCATGCGTCAAGGCGGGCGCTTTTGTGGTTACGCAATGGAACAAGCCGGCTGATCTGCGACCGCAGGATTTCACCCCGTACTACGTCGCGCACATCCATTTTGACGGCGTGAAGTATGGCCAGGCGACCGCCGAAGCCCTCTTCAAGGCGATGGGCGGTTCCGGCGGAATCGTCGGCCTCGGCGGGATTCTTTCCAACACGCCGGCCATCGAGCGCAAAGAAGGTCTGGGCAATGCGCTCGCGGCGCACCCGCAAGTCAAGCTGCTCGATTTTCAGGTCGCCAACTGGAAAGCGGCGGACGCTTTTAACATCACCAGCAGCTGGTTGACCCGCTTCGGCAGCGACATCAAAGGCGTCTGGGCCGCAAACGACGACATGGCCAGCGGCGTGCTGGAAGCCCTCCGGGCCGAGGGACTGGCCGGCAAGATTCCCGTGACGGGAATTGACGGTATCAAACTCGCCATCGACAGCATCCGCAGCGGCGACATGGTTGCTACCGTTTCCTGGGACCCGTACTGGCAGGGGGGCATGGGCCTTTCCCTTGCCTACGCGGCGCGCGCCGGCAAGATCGACGTCGCGAAAGAACCGGATAACCACCGTGACTACAAGGCAAAAGGCATCCTCGTGACGAAGGATAACGTCGAGGAGTACTATAAAAACTTCGTCGAGAGCACACCCAAAATCGATTGGAACGATTACTGGGGTAACCTGGCGACGTAAGCGGGCCCCGGACCCGCCGGAATATTCCCGGGCTCCTTGTACGGGTCGCGGAATCGAAGCGATAAAAGAAACCGTCTTCATCCCCTCGGAAAAGACGCGCTTTGATCCGCGACCCGTATTATTCGTCTATGGCGTCGAGCAACCCTACCAGCCTTCCGGAACGCCTGAAACCATTCGCGCCGCTCTTTGCGCTGGTCATCTTGTCGGTGCTGATCGGCCTGCGCAATCCGCGGTTTTTTGAGGTAAACAATTTTATCCGCGTTGCGAACGCCGCCTCGATTCCGCTGGTGCTCGCCCTGGGAGCAACCTCCGTGATCCTGCTCGGCAGCGTTGACCTTTCCGTTGAAGGTGTGGTCGCCCTGGGGGCGGTGGTGGTGGCGGTGCTGGTCCGCAACGATCAGAACCATAATGCGTTCGGCTGGTGGGGCCCGCTCGCGGCGGTGGCGGTTGGTGCTCTGATCGGTTTTTTGAACGGCCTCGTGCACGTTGGGCTGCGGATTCCGTCCTTCATGGTCACGCTCGGCAGCTGGTTTATCGGTGTGGGCCTCGCCACGCTGGTCCTGGGGGGTACCAGCGTCCGGGTGCTGGACCCGGCGATTCGCAGCCTCGCGTTGACGCGCTTCTGGAACTGCCCGCTAGCCGTCTGGGTTGCCTTGAGTGCGCTGATTGTGGCGTGGTTCATCGAGCGATTCACGACTTTGGGCCGGCACACCTTTGCCGTAGGCGGCGGCGAAGACCTCGCGCTGCTCTCGGGCATCGCGGTACGGCAGACAAAACTGGCCGTCTTTACGCTGGCCGGCGCATTTTATGGGGTGGGCGGCGTGCTGGCGGCCGCGCAACTGGGACAAGGCAACGCCACGATCGGCGACGGCCGCCTGTTTTCCACCATCACCTCAGTCGTGGTCGGCGGCACGGCTCTCACCGGGGGCGCCGGGGGTACCCTGAACACGCTCGTGGGCGTGCTGATCATCGCCGTGATCGGCAACGGCATGATCCTGCTGGGCATTTCACCCGACGTGCAATCAGCCGTCCAGGGGTTGATCATCATCGTCGCGGTCGCTTGCTCGACGGATCGCCAGCGGTTGAGATTCGCAAAATAGCCCGATAATTTATGGCCGAACCGCTGCTCCAGGTTCAGAACGTCAGCAAAGCGTTCGCGGGGGTGCAGGCCCTCGATGACGTCAGCATCGAAGTGCAACCCGGCGAGGTGGTCGGTCTGGTCGGCGAGAATGGGGCCGGTAAATCCACCCTGATGCGCATTCTCGCCGGCGTCTACCGGCCCGACCGTGGAATCCTGTTACTGAGCGGAACCAGGATCGTACTGAACAGCCCGCGGGAAGCGAACCTGCACGGGATCGGCATCGTCTTTCAGGAACAGTCGCTGTTGCCCAACCTCAGCGTCGCCGAAAACATCTACCTGGGTCAGGAGGCTGCCTTTACCCGGTCCGGCATCATCCGCTGGCCTGCGCTGCACGCCGCGGCGCGCCGGCAACTCGAGAAAGTCCGCGTGAACCTGGACCCGCGCACCCGGACGGTCCGCCTGAGCTTTGCCGAGCGCCAGATGGTCGAGTTGGCCAAGGCGCTCGCGTTAGAGGAACGAACCGACCGGCCGCTGGTCATTCTGCTGGATGAACCCACCTCTGTGCTGGAACAACGGGAAATTGACATTCTGTTCGACCGGGTGCGAGGGCTTCGAAACCGGGCCAGCTTCGTCTTCGTATCGCACCGGCTCGACGAGGTGTTGAGCGTGTCGGATCGCGTTTACGTGATGAAAGACGGCCGGGTGGTGGCCGGGATGCCGGCTGCACAGACCAGCGTCCCTGAGCTCCACCAACTTATGGTCGGCCGCGAGCTGCACGCGCAATATTATCGCGAGTCGCGCCAGCAGCCCCCGGGCGAACCCATCGTGCTTGCGACCGAAGGTCTTTCGGCCGGGCGCGCGTACCGCAACGTCACGCTGCAGGTGCGGGAAGGTGAGGTGCTGGGGATCGCCGGGGTGGTCGGGTCCGGACGCGAAGAACTGACGCGCACCCTCTTCGGGTTCCTACCCCATACCGCCGGCACACTCACGGTACGCGGCAAACGCGTCCGGCTCACCTCGCCGGATCAGGCGGCTGCCCTGGGCATCGGGTACCTCCCCCGGGAACGCCGGCTTGAGGGCCTGGTGATGCCGCTTCCCATCGTGCCAAACATGACTCTGGCCAGTCTGCAGAGTGTGCTGCGGGCCGGCGCCATCCAGATAAGGAAGGAGCGCACCCTCGCGGAAGAATGGGTTCGGCGTTTGCGCGTTCGCACTCCCGGTGTGGACGTGCTCTGTATGAACCTGAGCGGGGGCAACCAGCAGAAGGTGGTCCTGGCAAAATGGATGAATGCCCGTTCAAAGCTCCTGATCCTCGATCACCCGACCCGGGGCCTCGACGTGGGCGCCAAAGAAGAAGTTTATGACCTGGTCCGGACGCTGTCCGAGCAGGGACTTGCCATCGTGCTGACGGCTGACACGCTGGAAGAGACGATCGGGCTTTCGCATTCCGTGCTGGTCATGCGTGACGGCGAGATCACGGCGCGGTTCGACGCGCCGCGGGGGGCAAAACCGGCACAAGTGGATCTCATCCGCCACATGGTGTAGCAGCGATGCCCGCGACCGCCGTTCCTCATTCCAAGACCTTGGCTGCCGACCGGTTCCGAAGCTTTGCGCCCGTCCTGGTGCTGGTTGCCCTTGTGGTTCTGGTCGGCGTGCTGCGGCCCAGCTTTTTTAACCCGGAAAGCCTGCTGGTGACCGTGGCCGACACGGCCACCCTGTTTATCCTGGCGGCCGGCACGACCTTCGTCGTGATTCTGGGGAGCATCGACCTTTCGATTCAGGCGATCTGCTCCCTCGCCAGCGTGGTCGTCGCTTTGCTGCTGCCGCGTTACGGCTACTTTGGTTGTCTGGCTGCGTTGGCGGCCGGCTTGCTGGCCGGAATCACCAGCGGCATTCTCCACGTCTGGCTGCGCATCCCTTCATTTATCGTTACGCTCGCCACGAGCGGTCTGGTGGTCGCGGCGGCCCTCCTGCTCTCGCAGGAACGGTCGATCGTCATCGACGAGCACGGGCGTCTCCTGCTCAGCTGCATCACTGATCGCAGCCTCGGCGTGCCCAACGTGATCTGGATCGCCGCCGCCGTCGCCGTGGTAGGCGCCTGGACCCAAAGGTACACGCCTTTCGGGCGCTACAGCATCGCGATCGGCGCCGGTGAAGCCGCGACCTGGGCGTCCGGGGTGCGGGTGAACCGGCACAAGGTGATCGCCTTCGCGTGCTCAGGCGTGCTGGCCGCACTGGCAGGCGTGCTGCTGGCCGCTCGCCAGTCCAGCGGCTCACCGACCCTGGCCAACGAACTGCTGCTGCCGGCGATTGCCGCGGTCATCGTCGGCGGCACGGCGATTACGGGCGGCGCCGGCGGCATCGGCCGCACCGTCGTCGGCGCCCTGATCATCACGATCGTCCGGGTAGGAATGACGTTTATCGGAATCAACATCTTTGCCCAACAGATCGTCTTCGGCCTCGTGTTGATCGCCGCAGTGGCCCTGACCATCGACCGGACCAAGATCGTGATCGTGAAGTAAGCGCAGCCGAATCTTTCGTGCGCACAAGGACTCGCTGACGGTCCAACCGTGATGTAGGGGTGCCTCCATGGAATATCGTCAACTCGGAAAATCCGGCTTGCGGGTCTCCGTGCTCTGCCTGGGTACGATGACTTTTGGCGGCCGCGGTATTTTCAATAAGATAGGCTCCACGGATGTCGAGGGTGCACGGCGCCAGGTGGATCTTTGCCTCGAAGCCGGCGTGAACCTGTTCGACACGGCGGATATGTACTCGGCGGGTGTTTCAGAGGAAATCCTCGGCCAGGCCCTGGAAGGCCGCCGGGATGACGTGCTGATCGCAACCAAAGCCAGAATGGTTGTCGGTAACGGGCCGAACGACGGCGGCGTCTCGCGGTATCACCTGATCCGGTCGTGCGAACGCAGCCTGCGCCGGCTCCGGACCGATCACATCGACTTGTACCAGTTGCACGAGTGGGACGGCGCGACGCCGCTCGAGGAAGCCCTCGAGACGCTCGATACCCTGGTGCGTTCCGGCAAGGTCCGTTACATCGGCGCCTCGAATTATTCGGGCTGGCATTTGATGAAGGCGCTGGCCGTTTCCGAGCGTCACAACTACGCCCGGTTTGTCAGCCAACAAATTTATTACTCGTTACAGGCGCGCGATGCGGAATACGAACTGGTTCCGATCAGCATCGATCAAGGCCTCGGCATCCTGGTGTGGAGCCCGTTGGCCGGCGGGCTCCTGTCGGGCAAATACCGCCGCGGCCAGCAAGGACCGGAAGGTTCGCGCCACTTCGGCGGGTGGGCTGAACCTCCCGTTCATAACGAAGACAAGCTCTACGACACCATTGAGGCTCTGGTGGAAGTCAGTAAGGCTCACCAGGTCTCCGCAGCCCAGGTTGCCCTGGCTTACCTGCTCGGCCGGCCCGGCGTGACTTCCCTGGTCATCGGCGCCCGCACGGAAGAGCAGCTTTCTGATAACCTCGCCGCTGCCAACCTGAAACTCACGTCGGAGGAACGCCAGCGCCTCGACCAGGTCAGCGCGCCGGTATTGCTTTATCCCTACTGGCATCAGGCGCAAAATGCGAGGGAACGCCTAACCCCGGCCGACCTAACGCTGCTTGGCCCTTACATCCAATAATTAACCGGAGAACGGTTCGTTCACCCCGGCTTCCTGAGGAGCGCCGGACGTTTGGAAGGCCAACGCGGGCAGTAGCTTCGTGGCTGTCCATGGTTGTAAAACCAAGCGTCACCATAGCAGTCAAAATGCCTGCAGACAGGCCGAATTACGCTTGTGCCCTGCGCTTTTGGAGTTCGTGCCATTCATGATAGTAGTTGATTGCGCTTGGAGGCGAAACGCGGCATGCAAGGGCATGCGCGTTCGCCCCGGCGCTGAGGATGCCCCCTTCTCCCTTTCGCGATTCCGGCCTGACTTTGGCCACGCTGGCCGGTACGGCGGCGATCGCAGCGGTACTGACTGCGTGATGGCAGGACCGGAGCTCTCCCCCCGCGGGCGGCGGGCGCGCCGCACCTTTTACTTCCCTGGGCTGGCGGTCTGGCCCGGTGATGGTTTTGCCATGCTCGTACGGCCGCGATGACCGGCAAAAGCGAGCCGACGGTCATGCCTTTGTCGGGCCGGCCGTCGGCTCCCCGGAACCAACCGATTAATTAACTAATCAACCTACCGTCCAATTAACGATAGTACCAGCGACCACGGGCCCAGTACCGGTGCCTCCAGTACGGGTGACGGTAGTAGGCGTACCCATACGGCCCGTAGTAGTACCCCGGGGGATAATACCCTGGACCATAAAACACAATTCCAGGCGGCGGCGGGGGGACCGGAAGCGGCAAACCGATGAAAATCCCCGCCTTGGACTCAGGCGCAGCCAGCATGGCTGCGCCGATCGCGAGTGCAACGACCAGAAGAAATCTTTTCATAAAGGTACCTAAAGGGACGATCCACCCCGCGCCCTGGTTACACGAATTGGTTTACGCGAGGCCTTCCGCGCGCGCTCCAGATTTTCAATGCCCCACGTTCAATCGAGGTCACTCGATGCGCTGGGCCACGGCTTGCGCCTTGAGGCAGAGTTCCGCCGCCTTGAAGGCGTGCCGCTGAGTCATGGCGGTTTCCGTTCCATGAATGCAGTCGAGAATCAACCGGCCGAAGAACGGGAAACCGACCTTTCCGCCCAGCGCAAAGTGTTGTTCGCCGTGTTGGTTGACCAGAAACAACTGGTCACCCCCGCTGTCGCGGGCGACGTCGATGTATTTCCGCATCTCGATGTAGCCGTCGGTGCCGAGAATCATCGTGCGGCCATCACCCCAGGTGCGAAGGCCATCCGGAGTGAACCAATCCACTCGGAAATATGACGTTGCGCCGTTGTCTGCGATCAACGAGGCATCCCCGAAGTCTTCGAGCTCCGGGTATTCTTTGTGGCCGTAATTGGCGATGCGGGCCGAAGTGATGGCGGCGTCGGAGGCGCCTGCAAAGAAGAGGAACTGCTCGATCTGATGGCTGCCGATATCGCATAGGATGCCGCCGTATTTCGCTCTCTGAAAAAACCAGGCGGGGCGGTTCTTGGCGCTGAGCCGATGTGGCCCCAAACCCAACACCTGCAGGACGCGGCCGATTGCGCCTTGGCCGATCAGGTCACCGGCGAACACCGCGCATTCGACGTGCAGACGTTCGCTGTAATAAACCAGGTATTTTTTACCGGTTTCCGCCGTGACGCGCCTGGCTTCCTCAAGCTGAGCCAGGTCCGTAAAAGGGGGTTTGTCGGTGAAGTAATGTTTTCCCGCACGCATGACCCGCACACCGAGGGGGCCGCGATCGGACGGTACGGCGGCCGAGGCGACGAGCCGGATTTCCGCATCCTCCAGGACCTGCTCAAGCGATTGGGCGATCTGAGCCTGCGGAAACGTTTTGCGGAAGGTTTCGACCTTGAGCGGGTCAGGATCATAAACCCAGCGCAGTTCACCGCCGGCTTCGATCAACCCGTTGCACTGGCCGTAGATGTGGCCATGATCAAGGGCGACGGCCGCAAACGTGAATTCACCGGGCCGGCACACGGGTTGTGGTTTGCCTTTGGGAGCGTAGTCGTAACCGGTTTGGCTCATGGTTTTGAAAGGGTTCAGCTAAGGGTTAGCGAAAATGGGCCGAAAGCCTTCGGCTTTCGCCGTGGGGAAGGTCAACGAAAGGAGCTGGCCATGTCGTCCGACGTTTCTCTGACGGTCTTCGGTTTTCGTTGGCCGGATGACGCGATCAGCCGTTTCAACTGTTGTTCGAAGAGGACTCCATCGAGGGGCAGCGGTACGGAGCGGTTTTCCAAGGTCGAGAGCAGGAACGCATTGGCGAGTTCCAGCGAAAAGATGCCTTCCCGGGCCGGCGCGATCAGCGGCGTTCCGTCGAGAATCGCGGCCACGAAATTGGCCAGGATGCCGTTGTGCTGAGGGCCATGACCCCGGATGGGAATCCGAATGTCCCAGGTTGCGGGCGCTGAGAATCGACCGGGATCGGTTCGCGAAAACTCGCCCATGGGCACTTCGTTCCGGGTAAAGAGAAACTGATCGTTTTCAATGACGACCTTGCCCCGGTCAGCGGCCACTTCGAGCCGGTTGGTGCCGGGCGCCTCACCGGTTGAGGCGCTGATCACGGCCGTCATGCCGTCCGGGTACTCGAGGTAAGCCGTCACGTCGTCCTCGACCTCGATGTCATGATACCGGCCGAAGTGGCAGAACGCGCGCACGCCGGCGGGCATTCCGAAGATCCACTGGTACAGGTCAAGGTTGTGCGGGCATTGGTTCAGCAGGACGCCGCCGCCCTCG
>JAFAUY010000157.1 GCA_019243005.1 Verrucomicrobiota bacterium
AGAGTTTCAGGTGAGCCGTCAGGAACACGTCGGCGTTCTTGCTCTTCTGGTAAAGGCAGCCCACGGGGGAGAAAAACTGGAATACGCTTTTCCGTCTGCGAACGAGACGGCGGTAGCCAAGGCCGTGGAACAGACGTTGCCTCCCGGAGTTCAGCGGGACCAGGTTGCGGAAGCAAACCCGGTACGGGACACGGCCAGTTAGGCGGGCTTGCTTCCCTTGGCCGACAGGAAATATTGATAGCAGGCCGGCCACTTTCTGAGGCGGGTTCTCTTTGCCCCGGAGAGGCAATTGATAGTCGCCCGGTACTTTAGGGCCGGGTGGCCATACCCAAGTGCGTCGCCTCCCGTCGGGACGCTGGGAAGGAGCGGGTGGCACGCCCGCGGTAAAGGGAGAAACTAACTGCCTGCCTGCCTACCTGTCGAGTGGGCGATGGCACGCCTGCTTGGCCGGCATACCACCGCCCTTGAGGAGAAACCTCCGGCAAACTTAAAGTTGCCTACTTACCGCCGCGGTGCTTGAGCTGGTCGAGGATGACCGCGCCAACAATGATGCCGCCTTTGATGATCTGCTGCCAATAGGCCGACACATTCATCAGGTCGAGGATGTTGTTTAAAACGCCGATGATGAGCGCCCCGACGATCGTCCCGGCGACGGTCCCGATTCCACCGGCCGAAAGGGAAGTTCCGCCGATGACGGCGGCCGCAATGGCATCAAGTTCATAGCCGACACCCAGGCCCGGCTGTCCAGAACCGATCCGGGCCGAAACCACCAACCCGGCCAGTCCCGCAAGGAAACCGGCATAGATGTAGATAAGCATCTTAAACCGGCCCGTGTTGATGCCGGAAACCCGCGCCGCCTGTTCGTTCCCACCGATGGCGTAGACGTATTTGCCGAACTTGGTGCGGGCATAGAGGATGTGGGTGACCACCGCCATGACCACCAGGATGAGAATCGGAACGGGAACACTGCCCAGGGCGCCCTGGCCGACAAAGTTATATTGATCCGTCAAATCGGAGATGGGACGGCCATTGGTGTAGAGCATCGCCGCGCCGCGAACCGCCGTGTAGGTGCCCAGAGTCGCGATAAACGGGGGGATGCGGGTTTTCGCCACCAATCCGCCGTTGATCCACCCCACCAGGGCGCCCATCGCGCAGGCTGCCAGGAACGGCACGATAAAGGGAAGATGAACACCGGGATAAAACGGGGCTGAACTGTCCGCTGACTGCGCCAGGCTGGCCGCAACGACCGCCGACAAGCCGACCACCGAGCCGGACGACAGGTCGATGCCGCCGCTGACGATGACCCCCGTTACCCCGAGCGCAATCAGGCCGACGACGGACATCTGCCGCACGACATTTATCAGGTTGATAGTGCTCAGGAAGGCAGGTGACAGCAGTGAGGCCACCACGACCATGACGGCAAAAATCAGGAAGATGCCGTATTTACTGAAGATGCTCGCGAGCATCTGGCCGCCAGCCGGCCGTTTCGCGGCCTCGGCGGCGGTAATGACTCCGGGGTTTGCCATAACGTTTTCTCCTTATGCGCTTACGCAGCTAAACTGGTCGGTATCTTCATCCCTGTCGCCATTTGAAGGATTTTTTCCTGGGTGGCTTCTGCGCGCGAAAGCTCACCTACTTTGTCGCCTTCGTGCATGACCAGGATTCGATCACTCATCCCCAGGACTTCCGGCAATTCGGACGAGATCATGATGATCGCTTTGCCGGAGAGGACGAATTCGGTCATAAGCCGGTAGATCTCGGATTTGGCGCCGACGTCGATCCCACGCGTCGGCTCGTCCAGGATCAGGAGATCCGGTTCCGTCAACAGCCAACGTGCAATCAACACCTTCTGCTGGTTGCCACCGGATAGGTTTTTGATGATCTGCATCAGGCTGGGCGTCTTAACGCGCATCAAGCCGCGCATCTTTTCGCAATCCTTCTCGATTTTGCTGAACCGGAGGAAGGGTCCTACCAGGTATCTATTTATGTTCGCGATGAACATGTTTTCGCGAACGGTGGCATTCAGGTACAAACCGGTCAGTTTTCGGTCTTCAGTCAGCAAAGCCATACCATTTCGAATGGCATCGGCCGGTGACTTGACTTTGACGGGTTTTCCATTGATCCTGACAGCCCCGCCATAAGACGCGGTCACCCCAAAAACTCCGTCCATCAGTTCGGTGCGCCCTGCCCCCATCAGGCCAGCGAGGCCCAGGATCTCGCCTCGCTTGACCTGGAAACTGACATTTCGAAAACCTTTTCCACTTAAGTTTTCAACGTCGAGGAAAACCGAACCCATCTCGGCTTTTTCCTTGTGAAACATCTGGGTAAGCGTCCGGCCGACCATCTGCTCGATGAGCATGTCGCGGGTGAGATTCGCGGTGGCTTCGGTGGCCACGTATTGGCCGTCGCGGAAGACCGTGACCTCATCGGTGATCTTGAAGACTTCATCCATCTTATGGGTGATGTAGATCACGGCGCACCCCTGGGCCGTTAACGACTTGATGATATCAAATAGAACTGCCACTTCCGCCTCGGTGATGGCCGAAGTCGGTTCGTCCATGATGATCAGGTCGGAGTTGTAGGAAACCGCCTTGGCGATTTCGGAGAGCTGCATGTTGGCGATGCTCAAATCGCGCATTTTAGCGGTTGGCCTGATCTTGATATGAAGCCGATCCAGGAGCTCTGTGGCCATGCGGTTCATCTTGCGCATGTCCACCAGGCCGTACGGGGTCATCGGTTCGCGCCCCAGGTAAATGTTCTCCGCGACCGTCATCTCGGGAATCGGGCTCAGCTCCTGGTGGATCATCGAAATGCCCTTCGACAGCGCGTAGTGCGTACTGGTGATGTTCAGCTTTTCACCTTTGAACGTGATGGTGCCCGAATCCGGCGTGTAGATGCCGATCAGGCATTTCATCAGCGTCGATTTGCCTGCGCCGTTTTCGCCCATCAATGCATGTACCGTCCCTCGGCGGACCCGGAGCTCGACGTTGTTCAGAGCGCGGACGCCTGGGAACTGCTTGGAGATACCCTCCATGACGAGCAAGTAATCATTTTCCATAGCTCGGCTCCTCTCGGGTTCGATGACCACCGCCCTCCAAAGGAACCCGGTAGGCAGTGGTCATGCGAAGCTTCACTTCATGTATGACTTGAAGTTCTCTTTGGTGATCGGCTGGTAGGGAATCCAGATCTTGTTACCATCCGTCACGTCCGGGTTAGATTCCTTCTTGGCCAGCAGGTAGGCGGCATTGACGGCCTTCTCACCCTGGCCGACGGGGTCTTGGAACACGGTGTTGTTCAGTTCACCCTTTTCCATCGAAACCAGGGCGTCGTGGCTGCCGTCGGTGCCGCCAACGCAGATCTTGCCGAGTTTTCCGGCCGCCTTGATGGCCTGCAGTGCACCCAATGCCATCTCGTCGTTATCGGAGGCGACGCCGTCAATCTCCTGGCCGGAAGCCAGCCAGTTTTCCATCAGGGTCTTGCCCTGCTCGCGCTTCCAGTTGCCGGTCTGTTCGCGGACGATCTTGATGTTTGGATACTTTTCCTTGCAGACTTTCTTGATTCCCTCGGTTCGTTTGATGGCGGCTTCATTGCTCAGCTCACCGACCAGGATGGCGAGGTTACCCTTTCCGCCCATGCACTTACCGAGTTCCTCCATGTTCATGATGCCCGCTTCAATCGAATTGGAGCCGCAATACACGACCGACTGTGGCAGGTTTCCAGGCAGGCGGTTGACATACACCAGGGGCTTGCCGGCTTTGGTGACGGACTTGGTTATCGGCCCGGTCGCCGCCGTATCCACCGGCAGGACGACGATGGCATCCATACCCTGGGCCAGGAAGTTTTCCACTTGGCCCGTCTGCTTGGCGGTGTCGTTATTTGCATCAACAATGGTGAGTTCGGCGTCGGGATGGGCTTTGCCCCATTTGGTCATGGCGTCCCGGACGAGGGTCAACCAGACATCATCAAACAGGGCCATGCTAACCCCGATTTTGACTTTTTGGGCAGCCTGGACGGGAACGCCGCTCAGGGCGAATGCCATCAGGGCAATTGCAGGAACGAGGACTTTTGCGAGCTTCATTTTTCTTCTCCTAGGGGGTGCTCCGCTGCGCGGAGCGATCAAGCAGAACTCTCAGACAACAACAAGGAACGATTTACTTCCTAACAACTTCTTTTTCAATTCTTTCTCTGGTCTTTGAATTAGCCGGAAGGTTCAGCGCGCGGCGGACGGCAAAGGTCGCGTCGTCGAAAGCCAAGTGCCGGAACGGCTGGACTGGTCCATGGCCTCCAGGATCTCCTGGTTGCGGGCCCCGAACGCAAAATCCGGAAAGCAGCCCTCCCCTCGCCCGATGCCCTGCACCAGGTCGTGCACCTCGAAGACCTTCATGTCGAAGTAGCCCAGCCCGCCCCCGGCAAAATCAAAGCCGAAAAACGCTGAGTACTGCGGCACCTGCGAGCCGCAATAGATGGTCGTAAAACCCCGGTCGCGCTTGGCCTCCCGCATCCGGAAGACCTGCAACTCGTTGAAGCGCTCCCCGTTGTTGACCAGGGTGCCCTCGGTGCCCGACACTTCCCAGAACACCCCGAAGACCCGCCCGGCGCAGATGCGCGAGGCTTCGATGACGCCGGCCGCCCCCGAGGCGAACTTCACCAGCGACTGCATCTGGTCCTCGTTCTCCACGGCGCGCTTCTTGGCGTCGGCGCTCACTTTGCTGCCGTAGCCGGCGTCGAATTCCGGCACGGGCCGCTCCTTGAAGATCGTCTGGCTTTGGGCCGAGACCTCGGTGATGTCGCCCATGAGGAACTGCGCCACCGAAACCGCGTGCGCGCCCAGGTCCCCCAGCGCCCCGGTGCCGGCCAGTTCGCGCGAACAGCGCCAGGACCACGGCAGGGCCGGGTCATTGAAAAAGCCCTGGTCAAACCGGCCGCGGAAACGCACCGGCTCGCCGATTTCGCCCCGCTCGATGATCTGGCGGGCCACCAGGGCGGCCGGGGTCTTGAGGTTGTTGAAGGCCACCATCGTGTAGACGCCGGCTTTTTTGGCCGCCGCGGCCATGCGCTGGGCATCTTCGACCTTCACCGCCATCGGCTTTTCGCAGTAAACAGGTTTGCCGGCCTCGATGGCCGCCAGGGCCACGTCCACGTGCAAATGGTTGGGCGTGGTGATGTCGACCACGTGCACGTCGGGGTCCTCCACCAACCGGCGCCAGTCGCCGTAGGCCTTTTGGAACCCGAGTTTGCGCCGGGCGTTTTCGGCCAGGGTTTCGTTCTGGTCGGCGATGGCGTACAACACCGGGGTACGGGGCAGGTTTCGATACAAGATGCCGGCCCGCCGGTAAGCGTCCGCATGGGCTTGCCCCATGAACCCGGAGCCGATCAATCCAACATGGAGTGCGTTTGACATAAGGGATGCTTTCTTCAGGCCGCTCAGGCAAACAGGAGCTTGCTGACGTAAGAGAAAGCCTTTTGCGCGTACACCTTTGGGGTCGCTTTGGCCGGGTCCTGCTGGGCCTCGACCACGGCCCAACCCCGGTAGCCCGACCCGCGCACGAAGTCCGCCACGGCCGAGAAATCCAGGTCACCGTCACCGGGCACGGTGAAAAGTCCCGCCCGGACCGCCTCGTTAAAACTCACGTCGTTCTTGCGCGCCCACTCCAGCACGTTGCGCCGCACGTCCTTGAGGTGCAGGTGGGTTACCCGGTTGCCGAACCGGCGCAGCAGTTCGCCGTAGTCGGCGCCCGCGGCGTAGGCGTGGCCCGTATCGAGCAACAGCCCCACCTGCGGCGGGGCGGCCTCGAAAAACGCGGCGATTTCCTCGCCGGTTTCCACCAGCATTTTGAGGTGATAATGGTAGGCCAGCTTCATGCCCCGCTGGTTGAGCCGGGCGGCAAACTGGCCGAGCCGCTCGGCGTAAGCCGGCAGGTCGATCGAGCTCAAAGGCGGGCTCTGGCTCAAGGGCTGATCCCACGGGGCGGTTGGCGGGATCCGGCTGCACTCGGCATAGACCAGCACGTCGCAGCCGCAGCCTTCCAACAACCGGAGGTGAGCGGCGGCGGCTTCCCATTCGGCGTCGGGCGAGCGGTCCGCGAGGAAGCCCGAGTACCACCCCGAGATCAACCGCAGGCCGTAACGCGCCAAAAGCGACGACAGTTCCTGCGGGTCCCGGGGGAATTTGCGGCCCAGCTCCACGCCTTCGTAGCCGATCTCGGACGCTTCCTGCAGGCAGGTTTCGAGCGGGACGTCTCCGCCCAGCTCCTCCAGGACGTCATTGGTCCAGCTCAACGGGCTCACGCCCAAGCGGACCGGCCGCCCCGACTCTTTTGAGGTTGGCATACTTTCGAGAATTAAGGCCATTATTTGGCGAACTTGACCGGCTGGCCGCTCTTGAGCGATTCGGTGGCCTTATCGGCCAGCAGCTGCGCTTTCAACCCATCCTCCAGCGAGGGGCTCGGCGGGGTACCATTGGTGATTGCGCTAACAAAAGCATCCAGCGCCTGGTAATAGCTCTGCTCGATGCGCTCGAACCAGCCGGCATGCAGGCCGTCTTCGATGACCTTGTCGCCCACGTAACGCGACACCCCGCGGGCCCGCTGCCGCCGGGATTCGACCAGGCCTTTGGAGCCAAAGACTTCAATGCGCTCATCGTACCCGTAGCCGGTGCGCCGGGACGAATCGATCTGGCAAAGGGTCCCGCGGCTCAGCCGGAGCGTCACGATGCTGGTATCGATGTCGCCGACTTCGGCCACTTTGGGATCCACCAGGGCGGCTCCGAAGGCATAGACCTCTTCGGCTTCGTCCTCGCTGATCCAGCGTAGCAGGTCGAAGAAATGCACGGTCTGATCGCGTAACTGCCCGCCGGAGGTGGCCAGGTAACTGATCGGCGGCAGGTTCGGCCCGCGCGAGGTCATCTGGATGATTTCCAGGTTGCCCACGGCACCGCTTTTAACCTCCTCGCGCAATGCCGCGTGGTTGGGGTCAAACCGCCGGTTGAATCCCAGCATGACCGGCACACCGGCCGCCCGAACCGCCTCGACCGCTTGTTCGGCTTCCTGGTAGTCCAGCCCGATTGGCTTCTCGCAATAGATGGCTTTGCCCGCCTGGGCGGCACGCCGCAGGTACTCGACGTGGGTGTTAGTCGGCGTGGCGATCACCACGGATTGAATCTCCGGGTTGTCGAAGATCTCCGCCACGTCGGCCACCGCTTTGGTTCCCGTGGTGGCCGCGGCCCGTTTGGCGAAGTCCAGGTTGGCATCGTAGACCGCCGCCAGCTCCGTGCCGGGGTGACGGGCCACGTTTTTGGCATGAACCGAACCGATAAAGCCGGTTCCCACTACCGCTGTTTTTAGCATCCTTCCTTCCATTTGGTTTTCGTGTTTAAAGGGACTCAAGCGGGGTCCAGCTCCCGCCGGCTCGGTAGGAGCGCATGGCGCCTTCTACAAAGGCCACGCCGCGCACGCCGTCCGAGGCGTCCGGAAAGCCGAGCTCGGCCTTGGCGTACGGTTTGCCTTCGGCCTTGGCCAACAGCGCGTCGGCCGCTTCGGTGTAGAGATTGGCAAAGGCTTCGAAAAAGCCTTCCGGATGTCCCAGCCCCACGCGCGTCCAGCGAGCGGCTTCCGGCGAAAGTCCAGGCATGCCTTGGGCCAGGACCTGGGGCGGGCCGTCGACTGGGCAGTAACGCAGGTGCTGCGGGTCTTCGTGGCGCCAAGCCAGGCTGCCTCGGTCCCCGTAGACCCGGATCCGCAGCCCGTGTTCGTTGCCTACGGCCGCCATGGAGGCCCACAGGGTGCCGCGCGCGCCGTTGGAAAACCGGAGCAGCAGGTTGGCGTTATCCTTGATGGCCCTGCCCTGGACGATCTGGCTCAACTCGGCGGCCACCTCGGTGACCTCCAGGCCCGTGATAAACCGGGCTAACTGGTGGGCGTGGGTTCCCAAATCGTAGAGCAAGCTCGCATCGCCCAGCAGGCCGGGGTCCGTCCGCCAGGCGGCCTGTTTGTGCCCTTCCTTTTCCAACAGCTTGATGGCCCAGCCCGATGCGTGTTCGGCCTGCACCACGCGGACCTCGCCCAGGTCGCCGTTGCGAACCATCCGGCCGGCATGGCGCACCATCGCGTACCCGGAATAATTGTGCGTGAGGCAAACGATCAGGCCGCCCTGGTCCGCCAGGGCCTTGAGTTCCTTGCCTTCAGACACCGTCAGGCAAAGCGGTTTGTCGCAAATGACGCTGATGCCGGCTTGGAGGAACGCCTTGGCGATCGCGTAATGGCTGTCGGTCGGCGTCACGATCACGACCGCGTCGATGCGGTCGTTGCGTTTAGGTTCGGCCGCCGCCATGGCGGCGTAATCGGGATAAACGCGATCCTCGGGGATGCGCAGGCGGCGAGCAGCCGCCCGAGACTTGTCCGGGTCGCGGGAAAAGGCACCGGCCACCAGCGCATAACGGTCATCCAGGCGCATGGCCGTCCGGTGAGTTTCGGCGATACCCGCGCCCGGGCCGCCCCCTACCATCCCTACCCTCACTGCCCGTCGTTCTTCGGTTGACATAAGGTGAGTGAAACAATGATTTCCGAATCCGGGAGGGCCGACCTTAAAGCCCCGGCCCGGGGGTTAAACTTTGGGCGAACGCCGCCGGTGACATCGCCAGCGCAACCGGCACCGCCGGCAGGGCGACTCGTGGGCATCTTTTCGTCATTGGACAGCGGGGGTTGATGTTTTTGATCAGCTCCGGTCCGAGTGGTTTCAGATCGAAAGCTGATACCTTTTAGCTCAAGCGCAGTTCAGCTCACGCCAGAGTGAGGGGTCTGTCAAGTGGAATCTATCGATTCAGCATGCGCAAAGGAGAAAATCCGGTCTGACTGCTTAAGCACCCGTTTGGCCGGACACCTTTGCGCAGAAGAAATCATTATGATTTTATATGATACATCGTTTAACGCATTGCAAGAAATAAATTGATATAATCTGAGAAAATTTTTGAGCGCGCGTCTGAGCGTCGACGTTTTCAAAAATTTACGATCTGAAATTTCGACAAAGAAGTGAAGAAGTGGACCCTTTTATGGTCACCTGTCCGCCCCGAGCGAGGCATCGCCGAACGCTCGTGGCATCCAGGTTCGGAAGCGTCACGCGCCTCCGGTGGCATTTTCATGAGGGGCCACTCGTCCGTGAAGGGAAAATTTCTTTGTTTAGATTTCAGATCGTAAGCTGCAGGCAATGCGAGTTCAGCCGGTAAACTATTCGATTTTGAGGAGTACGCGAAGCGCAGCGGGGTGGGCCGCCCCATCCGCACCAGGCTGGACGGGACGCCGGTCCTCCTGCCGGGGCGAGGAGAACGGCGGGGAATAAATCGGTGTTACCGGATCAGCTGGGCCTTGCGGTGATGAATATCCCCTTGACATCCCTTCGTCGCGGCGTGAGGTAGAATGCAGTCGAGTTTAATGGTGCCAGCTTTCGGTTCGAAACTTATGGCTCAGCTGGCTTTAAGCTCCCGGAAACCCTTCCTTTTTACCCCCATGACGACGAAGCCTTTCTTGCAAGATCCGGACCTTTTCCGCCAGCAGGCGTACCTGGGCGGTCGCTGGTGCGATGCGGACAACGGCGCCACTACCGAAGTGAACAACCCTGCCACCGGTGAAATCCTGGGCACCGTACCTCGCATGGGTCGCGCGGAGACGCGCCGGGCCATCGAAGCGGCCAAACACGCCTGGACCGAGTGGCGGCACCGGCCGGCCAAGGAACGGAGCGTGCTTCTACGCAAGTGGCACGACCTGATGCTGGCCAACGTCGACGACCTCGGCAAACTGATGACGGTTGAACAAGGCAAACCGCTGGCCGAGGCGAAGGGAGAAGTCGCCTATGCGGCCGGTTTCATCGAATGGTTTGCCGAGGAAGCCAAACGGGTTTACGGCGACACGATCCCTTCGCCTTGGACCGACCGCCGCATCGTCGTCATCAAGGAACCCATCGGGGTTTGCGCGGCCATCACCCCCTGGAACTTTCCTGCGGCGATGATCACCCGTAAGCTCGGGCCCGCCCTGGCCGCAGGCTGCACGTTTGTCGCCAAACCTGCACAGGCGACCCCGTTCTCGGCCCTGGCCCTGGCGGTGCTGGCCGAACGCGCGGGTATCCCGCCCGGCGTGTTCAGCGTTTTGACGGGCAGTTCGCGGGAGATCGGCGGTGAGATGACCTCCAATCCGGACGTGCGCAAGCTGACCTTTACCGGTTCAACGGAGGTGGGCCGCACGCTGATGAAACAGAGCGCCGATACGATCAAGAAACTCTCGCTGGAGTTGGGGGGCAATGCGCCCTTCATCGTGTTCAACGACGCGGACCTGGATGCGGCCGTCGCCGGGGCGATCGCCTCGAAGTACCGCAACGCGGGCCAGACCTGCGTCTGCGTGAACCGCCTTTACGTGCAGGCCGGCGTCTACGACGCTTTCGCGGCCAAACTGGTCGAAGCGGTCAAAGGCCTCAAGGTCGGCAATGGCTTGGAGCCCGGCGTGCTGCAGGGCCCGCTGATTGATCAGGCCGCGGTCGAAAAGGTCGAGGAACACATCCAGGACGCGGTTTCCCACGGGGCGCGCGTGCTGACGGGCGGCAAGCGGCATGCGCTGGGCGGCACCTTTTTTGAACCGACCGTGCTGGCCGAGGTCCCTGCCGACGCGAAGGTCGCCCGGGAGGAAACCTTTGGTCCTTTGGCGCCGCTGTTTCGCTTCGAGACCGACGAAGAAGCGGTCAGGCTGGCCAATGACACCGAGTTCGGGCTGGCCAGCTACTTTTACAGCCGCGACATCGGCCGGGTCTGGCGGGTGGCTGAAGGGCTGGAAAGCGGCATGGTGGGCATCAACACCGGCATGATCTCGACGGAGGTAGCCCCATTCGGCGGCGTCAAAGAATCGGGCCTGGGCCGAGAAGGATCCCATTACGGGATCGACGAATTCATGGAGGTCAAATACCTCTGCTTCGGCGGGGTCGAAGCGCCGAGGTAAGTTCGGCGTTCGGTCACACAGCGGGCACGGCAACGAAAAGACTCATACGGCGCCGTGTGATTGCTTGCTTCTCTGTGGCCGCCGTGTGTCCTGAACGCCCCGGCTGATTCGTCATAGAGATGATTAACGAAACCGTTTCTCAAAATCTAAAAGCCATGACTACTACGAAAAACAATCCCGTCCAGAGCCTGCAACCTTACCTGTTCTTTGGTGGCCGCTGTGAAGAAGCAATCGAGTTCTACCGCAACGCGCTCGGCGCCGAGGTGACGATGCTGATGCGTTTCCGGGAAAGTCCCGAGGCCGGCATGTGCACCGCGCCCGGAACCGAGGACAAGGTGATGCATGCCAGTCTCCGCATCGGTGATTTTACGTTGCTGGTATCGGATGGCCGCTGCGAAGGAAAGACGGCTTTCGAGGGGTTTGCGCTGTCGCTCACCGTGCCGGATGAGGCTGAGGCCGGGCGATTGTTTGCGTCTTTGGCCGACGGTGGACAGGTGCAGATGCCTTTGACCAAGACCTTCTTCGCTTCGTGCTTCGGCATGGTCACCGACCGCTTCGGGGTGGCCTGGATGGTCATCGTGGCGCAGCAACCTGAATAAACGGGAGGTCCAAAGATGCGGTTTATGCTGCTGATGATCCCGCGCGTTTATCAACCTGACGCGTCGCCCGGCGAGCGGGCCGAAGAAGGATTCACCCCGCCCGCCGAGGCCGTTGCCCGGATGATGAAGTACAACGAGGAATTGGCGAAGGCCGGGGCGCTCGTCGCACTCGACGGCCTGCATCCAAGCTCGAAGGGCACGCGCGTCAGGTTTGCGCACGGCAAAGCCGAAGTGACCGACGGGCCATTCATCGAAACAAAAGAGGTGATCGGCGGCTATTGGATCATCGACGTGAAATCGAAGGTGGAGGCGCTGGAATGGGCCAGGCGCTGCCCCGCCGCAGATGGCGACGTGATCGAAGTCCGGCAGGTGTTCGAAATGCCGGACCTCCCTTCCGACGTGCAGAAAGCCGCAGAGAACCCCACGGTGCAAGCACAGGTCGAAAAGCGCAGCGTCGCGTGATTGTGATTTCGGCGCGATCGATGGCTGGGAAGGTCTGAAGCCCTCGCTTCAGACCGGTGCCTGCGAGCGCCATGGGAGGAAACCGGTGCAGAAGATCACCCCCTTTTTGTGGTTCGATAACCAAGCCGAAGAGGCCGCGAACTTTTACGTCTCTGTTTTCAAAAATTCCGGGATTAGAAACGTCACCCGTTACGAAGCAGAAGGGCATGAAATCCATGGAAGGCCGGCGGGAACGGTTATGACCGTGGAATTCCAATTGGAAGGACAGGATTTCATTGCTTTGAACGGCGGTCCGGTATTCGAGTTCAACGAAGCCATTTCCTTCCAGGTTCATTGTGAGACCCAGGACGAACTGGATCATTACTGGGAAAGGCTCTCTGCCGGTGGCGACAAGGAGGCGCAACGATGCGGCTGGCTCAAAGACAGGTACGGGGTGTCGTGGCAGATAATCCCGACGGCCCTGGCCGAGATGCTGCAGGATAAAGACGCTGAGAAATCGCGGAGGGTCATGAGTGCACTCCTGCAAATGGAGAAGCTCGACCTCAGGCGTCTCCGGCAGGCGTATGAGGGAAAACTCTTTGAGAACGTCTGAACCGGCGTCGGTCTTGAGGTGCGCTCCTGGCGGCAGATTCGCCCGGACGCGCCGGGCGAATGTTCGGGTAGCTCAAGAAAAACCGGCGGCATCGCTGCATAGAATCGTCACCCAAAAAAGCAGGTTCATCGCCAGGAGGATACCCAAGCTGCTCCACCGGAGGCGGTAAACCGTTAACCTGCGCAGGAACAGCCAGTCGAGTGCCGCACCCAAGCCGAACCAACTCACGTAATTTTGCCAGGGAGGCCAGTTCGGCCTGGAGGCCAAGCCCGGGTACCATTGCCAATAG